>JAAZKK010000076.1 GCA_012799825.1 Clostridiaceae bacterium
CGCTGAATCTGCAGACACAGACGACTTTGTAGAAATTGAGGCTCCTGACTCATTACAGGATTTAGACAGCTCGACTGAATCCGATGTCGCCGACTGGATGGACGAGGCAGACATGGAAACCATAGAAAGTGACGCGGCGGATCTTGCCGAGCTTCCCGATATTATTGAGCCTACGGATATTGATAATTCGACCGAATCCGATGTCGCCGACTGGCCGGATGAAGCGGACATGGAATCCGTAGAAGCTGATGTTGCGGATGTTGTTGATACTCTAGAAGATACCGCTGAATCTGCAGACACAGACGACTTTGTAGAAATTGAGGCTCCTGACTCGCTACTTGATATAGACAGCTCTACTAAACCAATTAATATCGATAATACTATGGACGTAGCAACAGATGTACTTCTTCCTAGGGAATATGACGACTTCGAAAAATCAGTGCTTGAAGAAAGACCCGACTTCTATGAAAGTGGCGCTTTCTTCGAACAGGGAGTCAATGAGTTTGGCTATGGGAACACCTGTGGACCAACTTCGATGGCAAGTGGGCTGAATGCTCTGTTCAATACAAACGAATTTACCGAAAATAAAATGCTTAAAGTCGCTAAAGAAAATGACCTCTGTCTAACCGATGCTCCAAAGACAGTAGATTGTGGAGCCACGACCACATCCCAATTAATGGAATTATATGATAAGGTGAACGAGCAACTTGAAGGAAAGATTGACACAGAGCTTTATGATTTCGAAGATGTCCTTGATGTCGATACTGTTGCGGATAGGGTTGATGAGGGTAGCATTGTCACTGTCGCGGTTGACTCAAAAGCCTTATGGGGTCAACGAAATCGGTTTGTGGACGCATTGGGTGTTCCTTGGGGCAGAAAAGTTGTTACAGATCATTGGATTACAGTGAAAAGTGTAGAGAGAAATGACATCGGAAATGTCACGGGTTTTAATATCATTGATTCAGGCGGTGGTATGGATTATGTGGACGTCGACAAATATCGGGAAATATGTTACGGCACGGACAACCGTAGAACTGCCGATCCCACAGCAATCGTTGTATCCAAAAAGGAGACAGTATCTGCATTTGAAAAAACTGACAATTGACTTGGAGCCGTCCACTGACTCATAAACAGGATACAGAAAAATATGGGAATGAAGGAGATAATAATGTTAGACATAGAATCCGTTTTTGCCAAGTTGACAATGGCAGCGCTTGATGGAGCCAAACTACCCCACGGCATATCAAATCCGATTTTGCGTATGGAGGAAGGCAGATTATTCATTGCGTCTTTTATATACATTTATAATAGGGACAATTATCAAACCAATCAAATGCCGCGTCCGTCTTACTGGCTGTTGGCAGACATCGAGACAGGAGATGTTGTAAAAGAGTATAGTTGCAGGGAAAATGATTTTTCTACTGCGGGCTTTGATGTTTTATATGACTTAAATGATCTCGCTGTAATTCGGCCGAGCAGAGAAGACTTTGTAGAGATCTACGAGTTGTTTGATTCTATTAGAAGCGAATACATACGTCATGGCACTTATAATGCCGAACAGTACAAGCGCTATTTAGATAGGATACTCGAAGTAACGCCAAACAGCTATCGCAGGTTTTACCAAGAGCTTAGCAATCTTTAAGGAAAAGGAGAAGTTCGACTGTGTCAAGTGATTATGATAGTGAACGGGAAGAAGCAGAGCGGCTAAGAAGAGAAATCAATTATGTAATTGATCGAATTAATCGTCTCCAGAGAGAAAATGCTCAGCTTGAAGTCGATCTTGAGAATGCTATCAGCAATGTTGAAGTTCTGATTTCAAATTGTGCCACAATGGACAGGTATGTCTACGAGGACATGAGTCGTCTATCTAGTACTGTGGGAAAGGCTGATATAAGCACGAAGGAAGTCTTTCAGGCACTCAGCGAGCTGTCGGCGCAGTATTTTACTTTTAAAAATATTTCAACTGCATCTAAACATCTCACTCAGTACAATGACGAATATTTCACTAGATTTTCTTATTATGGCGAATTGCGAAGAATAACCATTGGTTACATTATCGGACTCGACTCACATATCGTTTCAAGTGAGTCCATGAGAAAGAAAGTCGAAAAAGCATATCTTCAGAATACTGAGTATTGGCTGGCATACAGTATCGCCGCAGTGATGTTGTGGGCAAGCAATGAAAAAGAGGCTGCGCAGCGAGCCATGAATAAGAGCCTGTTTATTAACTACTTCAATTCTTGCCTTTTCTTTCTTCTTTTAAACCTGCGCTTTAACCGTATTGATGCTGCGAAAAAATGGTATGTAAACTATCTCGACCGAGCGGACATGAACAACCTTGGCGAAGAATGGCAATACCTGTTGCAGGCCTATTTATTTGGAGCCTTTGGGGCAGACGAAGAGTTTCAAACACTGGTTGCAAAATGTTTCCAGAACATGTTGGCACAGGTAGAAGTCACATCCGTAGACTTTGCGAAAAAATTTACTCAAAGAGCTCTCAAATTCGCTGAACTCTTCGTTCATAAAACAAGCCATGAATACACGATCCTACAAAGAACCTGTGTCGAGTACAAGGAAATGAAGTCCCTTCTATCGCAGGCCGAAAAGAACGCTGAGATTGCAAAGCATTACAACAGTTTAGCTGAGGCAACGGTCACTGAAGATGAGGAATTGCCGCAAAGAATTGAAAACGTTATGTATTCTCTCGTTAGTGACTACGAAGAAGAAGAAAAAAAGGTCGTGCAGAACATTAAATACAATGAAGCAGTCATCAGCGCGAAAGGCGACGTCACAATGGCACAAGCCAACTATAATGCGATGCTTAAGGAAAGGAACAAAAAGAGCAATCTCGGAGACCTGCTTCTCTCTTGGGCCTTTGCTGATGATGAAAGTCAGACGGATGTGTCGGTCAAACGCTTCGCAATCTCATTTATGAAAGAGCCAATTGCAAAGGGTTTTGCACAGTTCACGGAGCAGTACAGGTCCATGGAAAAAGATCGGTACCATTTCGAGATCGATGACTGTAAACTGCTTTGTAACGAGAACGATTATATTACCGCTGAAAAGACCCTTGACGAGCACTACAATAAGAATAAATTTAAAGAAACCGTCAAAGACAAACAAATCCTTATCTATGCAGGCATGTGTGCTGTGGCACTACTCCTCCTGCTTCTGCTGATCCCCAAATTTTCCCCGGCCTTATTAACTATAGGCATACTTGTTGGATTGGCAGGTAGCTTTCTCCTCTGGCGACGGATTGTTGATATGGGTAAAATCCTTAAGGAAAAGGCACGAAAAGGAAAACTATTACTTAAACGGGCTCTTGACGAGCTTTTTCAATGGCGTTCCGCCTTTAAAGAGGCAGACGCAAAAAGTGTCGATATGTTAAATGCAATCGAGAGATTCTAAACTTGGAGGTAAGACCAATGTCTAATGCGTCACTAGTGATAAGCCGCCTTGACCAGACTATTAGTTCATTTAAGTCTCGTGTTGATGTTAAGGTCAGTGATGTGAGTACGTCAACTGCCAACATTCAGGCAACAACTGACAGCATCTATAGAAGCATCGAAAGGTTTAAAGTAGAGATGCTGCATGGCGAGGAAAAGCAGATTGCCCACGAGAATATTCTGAGGATTGATCAAATCCTCAAAGAACAGTTCAGCAATCACATCACAATTCGTCGCACAGTTTTAGGCATCGTTCGCGACTTTGATATCAATCTTGTTCGGAACAGCACGATCCAAGAACTGTCTGAAGAGCTATGGATTACTAGCTCCAGATATTGGCTTTCCTATGCCCTTATCGCAATTACTGCTTGGGTCAATAATTTCCCCGATGTGGCAAAGAATGCTTTAGCAGAGAGTGGGAGAAGAGATGCCATCAAGACAACGCTGTTCTTCTGCCTCATGAATATGAGATTCGGCAGAATGGAAGTTGCCAAGAGATGGTTCTATGAGTACTTCAAGACACTTGATCCGACCATGTTGCAACAGGAAACGGCTATTTTGCTCCAAGCTTTCTTAAACGGTATCTTTGGAAAGGACAGGGAACTTGAACAAGAGGTGATTCAGCTCATTGACGAGTGGATTTCTATCATAAATGAAAATGAACAGATCTCAAACGAGCTTCTTAATGCCTATGAGGAGTACATCAGAAACCTGAATACACCCGACAAATTTACATATCAGTCGATATTGCAGTTCTGTGTGAATGTTGCTGAGCTCGAAAAATCTTATCGGGAAGTTGCGAAGTTTGAAATGTTACTCAATCTTGTCAAGTCTCTAGATGTTGACGCTGAGCCTCGGGATAGCGAAAATTACAAGAGCAGAATTGACGCCATTCTGATGAATCTGATTTCTAATTATGATACTGAAGAACTTGAGCTTAAACGTCAGCGCGAGTACTATGAATTTGTCGTCGAGAGCGGTGGAGTCGTTGAAAAAGCTGAGGCTCAGTATCAAGCAATGTTGGAATTAGAGTCTGACAGTTTCAACATTGGCAAGCAGATGCTGAAATGGGCTATCTACGATGACAGTGACCAGACCGACATCCAAGTACGGAAGTTCGGCTTTCAAAATACGAAAGCGTGGTTTAAAAAGGCAGTTAACAACTTTGATGCCGAACTGCAAGAAGGTTTTCCGATGCAGTATAAATTGCGTATTGATGACTGGGAGGGGATCAGTAACGGCAAAGACCACCCCGAGCAGGTTGAGAGCATGACGAATTATTTTGAAAACAACAAGTTCCAAAAAATGTTTGTTAATACACCTAACATTCTTGCTGTCATCCTCTTTATTGTTTCTGCGGGTTTAGCCTTCGTGACACCATTTTCCTTGATTGTCACTGCTTTGGCAGCAGGTTTCCTTGCTTACAGAGTCATGCAAGCGATCAAGGCTTATCCTCAGCGCGTACAAACCGCTATTAATAACCTGCATAATTGTATGGGAGAAATTACCGAATTTAGACGCCACTTCGATGAAGAGCGGACGAAAAAAGATGAGTTGCTTAGCATAGTTGAATTCATCTAAGCTGCAACAAATGACGTAAAGGAGAAATGAACGTGAGTGATGAGAAAAACAAACAGAGCCAAGATTTGGAATTTGAGCGGATGATGGAACAGCGCCTCCGTGATACTTTTAATGTTTCCGATGGGGGTAGCATGGAAATTGCAGACGAACGACTCAAAGAAATGAGCAAGAAACTCCCAAGCTGGAGTCTTGAGCCGCCTTATAGTTTCTTGAAATGAGAGATAATACTGCTCAGATCGCTTCTCAGGCACCAACGACCTATCAAGAGTGGCTCTCCTGCTTTGACTCGATGAAAAACAGCATGAACCCAAGCGACGAGACATTCGCTGCTGCACGCAAGGGCAACTTTACCGGCTCTGAGTTAACGAAAAGCGCATTACAGAAGCAAATAGTTGAGACGGTGAACGCTGTATTAGACAGGAGTATAAAGCGATTTGTCAGGCATTTGAATGAGAACATTATCTTCAACGATTTTTTGCAGACAGAACTGTTGTTTAAGCGTTTGAAGAAAGACATCAACAAGGTTCTATTTTTTGAGGGGCTAGCGTTTCTTCCCCGCAGTTTCCGGTGTGAACTTGGGGAGTCAGTGAAGGAACAGATGAGCAAATTTTGGATCGATACGCTTAGCTATTTAAGTGAACAATCCATAGAGCTTTCACATGCTGAGCTGGAAGACGTCCTCTTCTTGGTAAAGAGGATTAACTTGTTTGAATAAATCGGGCGAACACATGGGGAACTACAGATCAACAAAAGCTGAAGTAAAAGATTATATATGCGCAAGAACACCTTTAATCGTTATAGATTCTCCTGAACGAGAGCGGGTCGAAAGGATGTTAAAGGAGATTGCTCGAGAGCTGAACATCGACATCAGCTACTATACTGATGCGAAACAGGTTGTGTCGCTAAGTAGCGGAGCTACTAAAGATGTAGACAGCGATCCGCTTCTCTTTATTTCATCCTACTTTAAGAAGAATCGCAATTCGACCTTTGCCTTCGGTGATGTAAAACGCATTGGTGAAGACAACATCTACAGCCGTGAGGTGCTCAACATCTTGTACTTGGCAAAAGAGATGAACTGTACACTGATTTTGGTCACTGCCGACAGTGTCTGGTCACGCCTTGCACAATTTGGGATGCTGACAACCCTAGACTATCCCGACACTGAAGAACGAATTGTGCAGATCAACGCATTTATATCGCAATTTGACGGGAAATACACGATTGAGTGGCAAGGTTATGATATCCGCATGGCAGCCACCCTCCTGCGCGGTTTCTCGGAAATTCAAATCGAGAACATACTCTCGACAGCGCTCGTAAGTAAAGGGAGGCTCGGTCGCGAGCACCTCTATGAGTTAACTAGCCAGAAGAGCAGGCTATATTCTACCGTTTCGAGTATTCAGCTTGTCAACGTAGATCGCAACCTGCAGGTTGCTGGACTTGATGCCCTAAAGGAATGGTTAAGCTTCAAGAAAAGCATCTTCTTCGCTTCAGAGGAGGCTCTAGAGGAGAGGGCTCTCACGACGCCAAAGGGAATACTGCTTACGGGAGTTCCCGGTTGCGGAAAGTCCTTGTCTGCAAAGATGGTTGCGAAGGAGTGGGAACTGCCTCTGTTCCGCTTTGACATCGGCACGATCTATGACAAGTGGGTTGGTGAGAGTGAGAAGAAGATGAAGGAAGCACTTCAATTTATTGACAACGTTTCGCCTTGTGTCGTTTGGGTTGATGAAATTGAGAAGGCTCTATCTGTGTCAGATACGGGAAATGACACGGGTAGGCGGGTGCTAGGTCAGTTCCTATTCTGGCTACAAGAATCTCAGAGTAGGGTTTTTCTCGTCACTACAGCGAATGACGTATCTGCTCTTCCTTTTGAATTATTCAGAAAGGGTAGATTTTCAGAAATATTTTTTATTGACTTGCCGAATGCTGTTGAGCGAAAAGCCGCTATTACACAGTATGCCGTTCAGTCCCTTCACGTAAATATTTCGGAAGAGGACATGGATGACTTGCTAAAGGTGTCCGACGGTTTTTCCTATTCCGACATAGAGTATGCAATTAAAGATGTCGCGCAACTGGCTTTAATCCATGGTCAGGCAGTCATTACTAGACAGTTGTTAATGGAGACATTCAATAAAGTCGTTCCCATTTCACAAAATAATCCTGACATGGTGGCAAGAATCCGGAAGTGGGGCCTAGAGAGAGCCGTTGCGGCATCAAGTGAGCCGGGAGGAAAAAACAGTGAGTAATTATGCGTTACGGAGTCAACTCAGCCAACTTGAAAGTAAGTTGCGTCAGGTTGAGCATTATAATTCTCAACTTCTTAGAGAGCTTTCGATTGTGGTAAACGGCGTGAGCCGAGCACAAGGGGATCTTGAAGATTATAACAGCAAGCTTCGCAGTATTCTTGATAGCTGCAGCAGGACAATGCATTCATCTCACCAGCGCGTAGTAGATTCTGTTGCTTTACAAAAAGAAATTGAGCGTTTGTATGTCAGATTCAAAAACGTTGAATTGGCCAACAAAAAAATTCGTGCTGCCAAAAACAAGATCTATTACGACTTCGCTAATTACAGAACCGTGAGGAAGATTGTGCAAGGTATTATGGACAATCTCGATTTAAGAATGGTTAGCGAACGGACGATCATGAAGACTGTGGAAGTTGGCCACTTGCAAACGCCGGACTATTGGCTCACATGTGTACTGATAAGCGTATTAGCTTGGCGAAATGACGATAGAGAGCTTGCTGACAGAGCTATGGATCGTGCCCTTAAACTGGCAAAGAAGGAGAGCGCCATTTTCTATATGCTGTTCAACCTCTTGATGGCTCGGGACACCGCAGCATTGAAATGGTTTTACACCTATCAGGAATGTGAGCTTAAAGGTAGCGACCAACGAACATTTCTTATGCTTTTCTCCCTTGTGAGCAAGACGATGACTGACAATGTGGATGACAGAATAAAAAATGAAATTTATGCCTATATTAAAACCGTGATAGATGCCAATCTGAAGGCAGCCGGATACAGCGAAGAAGAAATGGTTAGTCAAATCGGCTACTTTTTTGATAGGACACAGCCTTCTGATCAGCTTCAGTACACGTTGTTACGAAAGCACTGTCGCGAGTTTGACGAGCTCACATCTGTCATGATGCAGGCAAAGAATAATATAAATATTCTGGAATTTATTCTCAGAACGATTCATGTCCCGATAGACGAAAAGAACACCTTTCTAAAGGAATATATCAATGAAATCATTGCAGCACCCAATCAAGTAGAGAAGGATGTCTACGACGAGATCGCTTACAATGAACTCATTATTCGCCTCGGTGGTCAAGTTGGTCTTGCTAAAGAGCAATTTGCCGATGAGCAAGAGAGAAAAGCAAGCGATCTGGATTTGATTGCTGAGATGATTGACTGGATCTACGAACGAGATTCACAAGATGTCAACGGTCAAATTAGATTGAACATGTTTACCCTCACCAAGATGCTCCATGAAAAGGCGGTTAAAGCCCATGCCGAAAAATACAGAAGCCGGAGAAAGTCTTCACTTCAAGTTGGTATAGGCGAATATTCCACCCTCGTAGACTTTAACAACGAAGATAACGAGCAGGCGAAAATTGTTGCCTTCCACACGGCTAAGAGAGATGAAGGCTTGAGGGCAATAAAAGATTTTCCTGCCTATGTCGGCTTTGGTATAGCCGCTGCTGCTCTGGTTGGATCCTTTTTTACCAGTTTTTTGCTCCTTGCAGTAAGCCTTGGCGGGGTTGGCTACGGTCTTTTTAACTTGCTGTCCAATAAAACAAAAAGAAAGCAACTGGAACAGACCAGCAATGAGCATATAAGAACCACCGGAGAAATAATGCGTCAACTATTTGCAGAGTTCAAAGAATATCTCAAAGAGCTGGATGAATACGATGCGTACCACTCTAAGATTATGGATGAGCTGAGTAAAGTTTGAGAGGCGACGTCTCCATTATGTGGTGCGCGGATCATTCGGTTAGCTTTGGCATTCAGCTTGAGAGCAATATGGTCAAAATGACCAAAAACCGTACTTGAAAATTGCTTCATTAGGTGCTACAATCATAAATACGAAAATTCGTGAGATTTGGGAGCAGAGAATTTTCTGTCAGTAGATTCGGTTGCCTTTTATTAGTCGCAATCGGTAAGATGACCATCGTTATTGACGGCCGCTTTGCTAATTCTTTTTCAATCAACGGCCTGAAAACTGACAAGATGTGTGTACCATTATTGGGATACGTAGCGGTTTTCAGAGTGTAGACGCATCCTGTCAATCCTCTTACCGACGACATGAATTAGGCGTTTTTGCTACCTGCTTCGCGGGAGCAAGACTATTGAAGGGGGCGTTTGATGTTCGATGTTGCCATTCTCGGCGCTGGCGTGTCTGGCAGTGCGTTAGCCTATCAACTCTCTCGTTTTCACTTGGATGTTGTTGTTCTGGAAAAAGAAAATGACGTCTCGCTCGGCGCGTCTCGCGCCAACACCGCTATCGTACATGGCGGATATGATCCGCCGCCCGATACTCTGATGGGGCATCTTAATGTAGATGGTGCACGGATGTGTATGGAGCTTGTAGATCGGTTGGATGTCGAGTTCAGAAAAACGGGATCTTTAATCGTCGCTTTTGATGATGAAGATATGAAAGAGGTTCATAATCTCTATGATCGAGGTCTCCAAAACGGCGTGCCGTCGATGGAGATTCTGGACGGCGAAGAAGTATCCCGGCGAGAACCCAATCTTTCAAAAGAGATTATCGGGGCTCTTTGGGTGCCTGAATCAGGCGTCATAAACCCTTGGGAGTTTACGCTCGCTATGATGGAGGTTGCCGTTCGCGAGGGTGTCGAGCTTAAATTATGTGAGAAAGTGATCGGACTAAAAAGACAAGACAAAGGGTTTCTTATCGAGACGGAGCGAGGAACGTACAGCGCACGCTATGTGGTCAACGCGACCGGTGTTCACAGCGAGAAAATTCACAACATGGTCGCTGAACCGGCTTTTCACATTCACCCGACGCGCGGCCAGTATTATCTGCTTGACCGCTCAGTCGGTGAAGTCGTGAATTCTGTTGTTTTCCAATGCCCAAGTCCTTTGGGCAAAGGTGTGCTTGTCTCTCCGACCATCCACTACAACACGCTGGTCGGACCGGACTCCGAAGTTGTTGAGGATTGTGAAAATACCTCAACGACACGTGAGGCGTTGGATGACGTCGCCCGCCAAGCGAAGCGCTCGGTGCCGAGTCTCCAATTGGGGAGCAACATTCGAAACTTTGCCGGCGTGCGCGCAAACAGTGATTACGGCGATTTTTACATCAAGATATCGGCGCCTTATTTCCTAGATATCGCAGCGATCAAATCGCCGGGACTGACGTGCGCGCCGCGAATCGCTACGTACGCGATCGAGCTTCTTAGAGAAGCAGGGCTTGACTTCAAAGAAAAAGAGACATGGGACGGCACTCGCAGTGTTGTGCGTTTCAAAGAGATTCCGGAAGAGGAGCGCGAGGCGTTTATTCGCGAGAACCCGCTCTATGGCCGCGTGATCTGCCGGTGCGAAACCATCACGGAGGGCGAGATCGTCGCAGCGATCCATCGTCCCATCACGCCGGTTTCCCTCGATGGCATAAAGCGGCGTGCCGGAACCGGTATGGGGCGCTGTCAAAGCGGATTCTGCGGGCCGCGCGTGCTGGAAATTCTCGCGCGCGAGACAGGGAAAGCGACGGAAGACATTCTCCAAGATAAAGAGGGTAGTCATATCCTGATTGGCGACACCAAGGAAGGGAGGGTATGACCATGACACGGCAAGATTATGAACTCATCGTCATCGGTGCCGGCCCTGCCGGTTTGGCGGCGGCGTTAAGCGCTAAACAACACGGACTTTCGCGCATATTGGTGATTGAGCGCGATAAGGAGCTCGGCGGTATCCTGAACCAATGCATCCATAACGGGTTCGGCCTTCACTATTTCGGCGAGGAACTGACGGGACCGGAATATGCCGGACGATTCATCGATCAGCTTGAAGGAAGCGGGATAGAGATCGTCTGTGACACGATGGTCATCCATCTGGAAAATGGCGACGATTGGCGCATTGTGCACGCGATGAGCACGGAGAATGGTTATCAGTGCCTTAAATGCCGCGCGGTGATCTTGGCGATGGGTTGCCGTGAACGCACGCGTTTTGCGATCCAGATTCCGGGATCGCGACCGGCAGGAATTTTTAACGCCGGTACGGCGCAACGTTACGTCAATATCGAAGGCAAGATGATCGGACGGCGTGTCATTATTTTGGGATCCGGTGATATTGGACTCATCATGGCGCGCCGGATGACGCTGGAGGGTGCTAAAGTTCTCGCCTGTGTCGAGCTTTTGCCATATTCAGGAGGATTGAATCGCAATATCGTACAGTGTCTGCATGACTATGACATCCCGCTTTATCTTTCCCATACGATCACGAATATCGAAGGCAGGAATCGAGTACAGCGTGTCACCGTTCAGCAAGTGGATGAGAATCGCCGTCCGATTCCCGGAACGGAGACGTATTACGACGTGGACACAGTACTTCTTTCCGTCGGACTCATTCCTGAAAACGAATTGAGCCGCGAAGCGGGTGTAAAAATTGATCGTCGCACGTCCGGTCCATTCGTGTATGAAAACCTTGAAACGTCGGAAAAAGGCATCTTTGCTTGCGGCAATGTCCTCCATGTGCATGACTTGGTGGATTACGTGACTGAGGAAAGTCAGGCGGCAGGAAAAGCAGCCGCTGCGTTCGTTCTGGACGGCGCATTGACAGACATCGGGCATGTAATTGAGATAAAGACCGAACCCACCGTGAGCTATACCGTGCCCCAGGCTGTTCGAGTGAACGAGGTGGCGAAGTCATTGCGCATCTTCCTTCGAGTTAACAAAATCTGGGAGGAAACGTCGCACATTGTTTTCCGCGACGGCGATAACGTGATCGCAAGATTCAAACGCGATTACATGGCACCCGGTGAAATGGAGAACGTTAATGTTCCGCGTGTGCTGTTGGATCGTGTCAAAGGCGACATGCTATACGTTTCAATTGAGGAGGCACAACGATGAAGACATTGATATGTATTGTTTGTCCGCGCGGATGCCATCTGAATGTCGATGAGGAAAACGACTATAAGGTGACAGGCCACCATTGTGAGAAGGGCGAGATCTATGGTAGAAATGAACTGCTTCATCCTGTCCGCGTCGTCACTTCTACCGTGAAAGTTAAAAGTAATATTCACCCACGCTGTCCGGTGAAAACAGATCAGTCGATACCGAAAGAAAATATCTTTCCTGCTATGCGGCTTTTGGATTCTGTTCTGTTGACACCGCCTATTAAACGCGGCGATGTCGTCGTTGACGATGTCGCTGGCAGCGGTGCATGTTTTGTCGTAACGCGTGACCTTGACACGTAGATCACATAACCATCAGGACACGCGAAAGGGAGCGACCTTTGGCAGAAAAAGCAGGTGAGGCGCTCGAAAGGAGGTCGTAGGGAGGTAAGAGGAGAAACCGCTCACTTTATGGCGGTTCAGAAAAGAAAAAAAGTAGACGGATGGTCAACACCGTCAAGTGCCATCGCACAATCAGAAATTAGGAGGAATCAATGTCAAAGTACGTCATGGCAATGGATGCCGGAACAACAAGCAATCGCTGTATTCTGTTCAATGAAAAAGGCGAGGTGTGTTCCGTTGCACAAAAGGAGTTTACGCAGATATTCCCGAAGCCGGGCTGGGTCGAGCATGACGCGAACGAAATCTGGTCCACGCAATTGGGAGTCGCTGTCGAAGCGATGAGCAAAGTCAACGCCACGGCGGATGATATTGCGGCCATCGGCATCACCAACCAGCGCGAAACGACCATTCTCTGGGACAAAAATACTGGAGAGCCGGTCTATAACGCAATTGTTTGGCAGTGCCGTCGGACATCAGGAACATGCGACGAGCTGAAGGATAAAGGCTATGTCGACAAGTTCAGATACAAGACGGGTCTTGTGATCGATGCCTACTTCAGCGGCACGAAGATTAAATGGATTTTGGACAACGTTCCCGGTGTCAGAGAGCGCGCTGAGAAAGGCGATATTCTTTTCGGCACAGTCGATACGTGGTTGATTTGGAAGTTGACGAAAGGCAAAGTCCACGTCACCGATTATTCCAACGCGTCAAGAACGTTGCTTTTCAACATCAATGAGCTCAAGTGGGACGAGGAGATTCTCGAAATCCTGAATATCCCCAAACAGATCCTGCCGGAGGCGAAACCTTCTAGCTGCGTGTACGGCGAGGCGGATCCGTCGTTCTTTGGCGGGCCGATCAAAATCGGCGGCGCCGCGGGCGACCAGCAGGCCGCTCTCTTCGGACAAGCGTGTTTCACACCCGGTGAGGCAAAGAATACATACGGAACAGGCTGCTTCATGCTGATGAACACGGGCGAAAAACCGGTCTTCAGCGACAACGGCCTTGTGACGACGATCGCTTGGGGATATGACGGCAAAGTCAATTACGCGCTCGAAGGTTCTATCTTCGTGGCCGGCGCCGCGATCCAGTGGCTCCGCGACGAGATGCGTCTGATCGACGCGTCTCCGGACTCCGAGTTTATAGCTGCGCAGGTGCCTGACACCAACGGTTGCTACGTTGTACCAGCGTTTACGGGACTTGGCGCTCCGTATTGGGATCAGTATGCCCGTGGCACTGTAGTGGGAATCACACGCGGTGTCAACAAGAAGCATTTCATACGTGCGACGCTCGAATCTCTCGGCTATCTCACCAATGATGTGCTGGAAGCCATGCAGGAAGATTCGAAGATCAAACTTTCCGCTCTCAAAGTTGACGGCGGCGCTTCGATGAATAACTTCCTGATGCAGTTCCAGTCCGACATTATCGGCGCACCCGTTCATCGTCCTGCTTGCATTGAGACGACCGCGATGGGTGCTTCGTATCTTGCCGGCTTGGCAGTAGGTTTCTGGGAGAGCACCGAAGACGTCAAAAAGAACTGGGAAATCTCTCGTGTATTCGAACCGGAGATGGATGAGGCAGACCGCAACGCGCGCCTCAAAGGCTGGAAGAAGGCTGTGAAGTGCTCGTTCGGCTGGGCAAAGGAAGATTAAGCACGAGCTTGTCATTCTAAAGGAGTGAAAAGGAAAGGCGAATGACCCGCGCAAAGATGCGCGTAGGATCATCGCATCTTAGTAATGAAGAGGAGAGTTTAATATGTTAGACATTTTTGTAGCCGAATTGATTGGTACATTTATGCTGATTTTGCTCGGCGACGGCGTATGCGCGAACGTATCGCTTAATAAGTCGGGCATGAAAGGCGCCGGCTCGATCCAGATTACCTTTGCATGGGGTCTTGCCGTTTTGCTTCCGGCGTTTATTGTCGGAAAAGCCTCCGGTGCGCATCTCAACCCTGCGTTGTCGATCGCGCTAGCCGTCGATGGAAGTATATCATGGAGTCAACTTCCTGCCTACATCGCAGGAGAATTCCTCGGAGCATTCCTCGGTGCCGTTTTGGTGTATATGCTGTTTAAAAAGCACTTTGACGCCACAGATGACGTTGCCACACAAAGAGGTGTATTCTGCACCTCGCCTTCGATTCGCAGCACAGGTGCAAACCTGTTAAGCGAAATTGTAGGCACATTTGTGCTGGTCTTCGCCATCAAAGGACTTGGTCAGGTTGTCGGTTGCGCTGCAGGCGTGGATAAACTCTTGGTATTCGGTGTCATCGTGTCCATCGGCATGTCAATTGGCGGCCTAACAGGCTACGCCATCAACCCGGCGCGTGACTTGGGCCCCAGAATTGCGTATGCAGTTCTTCCGTTCAAGAACAAGGATCCCGATTGGGGCTACAGCTGGGTTCCCGTCATAGGCCCGATCATCGGCGCTTTAATCGCGGTTCTGCTCTATCAGGCGCTGCTCGGACTTCCTGCGTTCGCCTAAAAGCCATCGGTTTTCCTGTGATGGCTGGAGGAAAATAGTAAAGGCGACCGCCAAGGCATAACGTCTTTGCGGTCGCCATAATGTCAACTTCTTGAAAAGAGGCTGTCTCTTTGTGAAACAACCTCTTTTTCTTGTGTTAAGCTTTTTTCTCTTGACATGCTGATTTTCTTCTGCGAAGCAGCGCTCCAATTTATGATGTGGTATGCATTGTGTAAAAAGGAACCTCCGAAACTTGGCGGTGGTTTTTTCACTTTTAAAACAAGGTGCTTCGGTACCTTAAAGGGAACATACGTTAACGTTCGGAGAGCGTGATTGTGATAAAATCATGCCATGGTATCCGATATTGTCGTTCACGGAGCACGTGAACATAACCTAAAAAATGTTAATCTACGAATTCCCCGCAACCAGTTGATTGTGTTGACCGGTATTTCCGGTTCAGGTAAATCATCGCTTGCCTTTGACACAATCTATGCGGAAGGTCAGCGCCGCTACGTCGAGTCGCTGTCATCTTATGCGCGCCAATTTCTCGGCCAAGTCAGAAAACCGGACGTCGATCGCATCGACGGTCTTTCGCCGGCGATTGCCATCGATCAGAAATCGACCAGCCAAAATCCGCGTTCAACGGTCGGAACGACGACTGAGATTTACGATTTTCTGCGGCTGCTTTATGCGCGCGCAGGTACACCGCATTGTCCTTCATGCGGACGTGTCATCGAGAAGCAGTCGGTCGATCAGATTGCCGATGCCGTCATGGCATGGCCTGAGGGCACAAGGATCATCATATTCGCACCGGTTGTCCGCGATAGAAAAGGCAGTTATGTGAAACTGCTGTCTCAGCTTCGACAGCAGGGTTATGTCCGCGTTCGCATTGACGGCAAGACGTACATGTTGGGGGAGGAGCCGGCGCTAGAGTCCAAGAAACGACATACGATTGAGGTTGCGGTCGATCGTTTAATTCGGCGCGAAGATATCAGAAATCGTCTCGTCGATTCTCTTGAAACGGCGCTCGCTCTCGGTTCCGACATCGTACTCTTACGTTTCGAACCGCCTGCAAGTGAGAGCCAATCAGAATTAGATGTAACGGAGCAACTATTTTCACAAAAATTCGCCTGTCCGGACTGCGGCATCAGCATTGGAGAAATGTCGCCTCGACTTTTCAGCTTTAACAACCCTTACGGTGCATGTCCCGAATGTACGGGGCTTGGAGTTTTTTCAAGATTTTCGCCCGATTTGGTGGTGGAAGATCCTGATCGATCACTTATGGACGGCGCCATCTCGATCATGGGTTTTAAACTCGCCGACGAGACGAGCTGGATGCATTGTCACGTTCTCGCGCTGGCTGAAAAATACGGTTTTTCTATGAACACTCCGTGGCGCGACCTCCCCGATAAAATTTGTCAGTTGTTGCTTTACGGAAACAACGGCGAGGAGATCATAGTCGATACGAGCAAGACAAGGTACAACAGAGGCAAACCCTACCACACGACGTGGGAAGGCATCATGAATACGCTTGATAGGCGCTATCGTGAGACGACATCCCAAGAAGTTCGCGATTACTATAACCGTTATATGGAGATCACTCCTTGTCCGTCCTGTGGAGGCGCGCGACTTCGGCCGGAGGCTTTGGCCGTTACTGTCGGCGGACTCAACATCAATCAGTTGACGCATCTTTCTATCAAGGACATCCGAACCTTTTTCGAGACGTTACATTTAACGGGCGAAAAAGGGGAGATTGCGGCGCCCATTTGTCGCGAGATCAAGGCGCGCCTTTCTTTCATGTTGAATGTCGGACTCGATTACCTGACGCTCTCCCGCTCTTCGGCGACACTTTCGGGAGGAGAATCTCAACGCATTAGGCTTGCTACACAGATCGGTTCAGGGTTGACCGGCGTCCTTTATGTGCTTGATGAGCCCAGTATCGGTTTACATCAACGGGACAATGTTCAGCTTTTGGCAACGCTAAAGAATCTTCGCGATCTGGGGAACACCGTCATGGTGGTGGAGCATGATGAGGAGACGATCTGGGAAGCTGATCATGTCATCGATATCGGCCCTGGCGTAGGTATCCATGGCGGCGCCATCGTCGCAGAAGGGCGACCTGACGACATCGCCGCATCAGAACAATCGATCACGGGAAGCTATCTTTCCGGGCGACGTTATATTCCTGTCCCGGAAACTAGGCGGCCTGCCGATAAAGGTTTCTTAAAGGTCTACGGTGCACGGGAAAACAACCTCAAATCCATCGATGTCGCCATTCCGCTCGGCCTGATGACATGTGTTACCGGAGTATCCGGATCGGGCAAGAGCTCGCTTGTGAACAATATCATTCTAAAAAAACTGGAAGGCGACTTAAATCGCGCTCGACGTGCCGTTGGGCTCTATGACCGCATCGAGGGCATCGATCTCCTGGACAAAGTAATCGCGATTGATCAGACGCCGATTGGGCGGACGCCGCGTTCTAATCCGGCGACGTATACAGGGACGTTTGATCTTATTCGAAAATTGTTTGCGAAGATGCCGGCGGCAAAAGCACGCGGTTACAAACCGGGCCGATTCAGCTTCAATGTAAAAGGCGGTCGCTGTGAAGCGTGTATGGGGAATGGCGTGAACAAGATCGAAATGCATTTCTTGCCGGATGTTTACGTCAAATGTGATGTCTGCCAAGGAAGCCGTTTTAATCGTGAGACGTTAGAGGTTCGCTACAAAGGAAAAAATATTGGCGACGTACTCGATATGACTGTGAGTCAAGCGCTTCAATTCTTCGAGAACATTCCTTCAATCGTTAACAAATTGCAAACGCTCGAAGACGTCGGTCTCGGATATATTAAGTTAGGACAACCGTCAACAGAACTCTCAGGCGGTGAGGCGCAACGCGTCAAGTTGGCAACGGAATTATCACGACGGAGTACAGGGAGAACGCTTCTCATTCTCGATGAGCCGACAACTGGTTTGCACACCGCGGATATTCACCGACTTGTCAACATTTTGCAGCGTTTGGTATCTTTAGGTAATACCGTTCTTGTCATCGAGCACAACCTTGATGTCATCAAGACGGCCGATTACATTATCGACCTCGGTCCCGAAGGTGGCGAGGGAGGCGGACAAGTTGTCGCTTGCGGTACACCGGAGGAAGTCGCCGAGGTGCCGTCGTCGTACACCGGTCACTATCTCAAATCGATCTTGTACCGAGATAAGCTACGAAGCTGCTGCCAAACAGCCGTGCCGTCGTCTGCTTCAAAAGCATCCGGTGACAATGTAGCGGCGTCATGAAAACAAAACATATGCGTCAAAAGACGAGAGGTGCCCTAGATTTCACTTTTTTGAAGCTTTTTTAATATTTATTTTTAGATAAGGCGGTTCTTGTGTAATTGGAACGATTTGCCTATTATTTAGACAGGAGACACAAAGGGAATAGGATGGATCAAGCATGAGTAAATGTTCAATCTGCCATAAAAACGAGGCGGTCGTGTTTACGACACGCTACGTTGACGGAGAGCCTCGGATGGAGGGCATGTGTCTCCGTTGCGCCTACGATTCGGAACTTCCGGGTATCGAGCAAATTTTGGAGCAGTCCGGCATAACAGAAGAAAATATAGATGACGTAACGGCGCGTATGAATGACGTGCTGGCAGGGATGTCACATCACAGTCCGCAAGAGCTTTTAAAGTCACTCTTATCCGGTAAATTCCCCGGGATGGAAGACCAAAGCGATAACGATGACATGGATGAAGACGATTCCGATGAAGAGTCGGCACAGGACGATGATGGAAAGGGCGGCAAAACAAGGCGTCCTTCTAGACGCAATGAGCAGCCGACCATTCGTCCGCATGCATCGATCGGAGAATTGCTTCCTGCCAATATCGGCGGTCAATCTGAAAAAATAGCCAGATCGGGAGACAATGAGCGCGTGACCTCCAAAGGTCGACGGAAAAAACGTCGACTTAAATTTCTGGAGCAATATGCGATTAATCTGACGCAAGAAGCTCGTGAAGGCCGAATTGACCGGATCATCGGGCGTGAAGAGGAACTGGCGCGCACGATTCAGATTCTAAATCGCCGAACAAAAAATAATCCTGCGCTTGTGGGTGAAGCAGGCGTTGGCAAATCGGCGATCGCGGAAGGACTCGCAGTCAAGCTGGTTAATGGGGAGGTCCCCGTAAAGTTGATGGACCAAGAGCTTTATTTGCTCGATATGACCGCGATGGTTGCCGGAACACAGTTTCGAGGTCAGTTTGAGGCGCGGATGAAAGGCGTTGTTGAAGATGTCAAGCGCGCAGGCAACGTGATCCTTGTGATTGACGAGCTTCACAATATTATGGGTGCCGGAGACGCCGAGGGCGCGATGAATGCCGCCAATATTTTGAAACCGGCGCTTGCGCGAGGCGAGCTTCGTGTCATCGGGTCGACCACACTGGACGAGTACCGCCGTTTTATAGAGAAGGATTCCGCGTTGGAGCGCCGTTTCCAGAAAGTGTTGATCGAAGAACCGGATGATGATCTCACACTGAGAATACTCATAGGTATTAAAGATTATTACGAGCAGCACCATCACGTCGTTTATCCAAATCATGTTTTGGAGACGGCGGTGCGCCTGTCAAGCCGATACATTACGGATCATTACCAGCCCGACAAAGCGATCGATCTGATCGATGAGGCGGGATCGCAGCAGAATTTGGATTCGCCGTGTCTCGTGCTGTTGAGAGAATTAGAGCTGAGACATGAAGAACTCGAAGATGAACGTGAAGATAACGAAAAAGCGATTGCAGAATGCAAATCTAGCGAGGATTCGCTGAAACTCTATGAAACACAGGCACAAGTGCGCTCTGAACTAATGCGCTTGGAAGACAGAATTGAAGAAGTGCGTGCGGAGTGCCGGCCTGTCGAGATAACCGACCAAGATATCGCTGCCGTAGTCGAGATGTGGACAGGTATTCCGGTGCGCCAAATTACGGCATCGGAGACGGATCGCCTGATCAATCTGGAAGAACGACTCCATCAGCGCGTCATCGGACAAGAAGAAGCGGTTGGTGCCCTTGCTCGAGCGGTGCGCCGTTCACGAGCCGGTTTTGCGAAGAAAGACAAACCGCCGTCATTCCTATTCGTTGGACCGACAGGTGTCGGCAAAACGGAATTGGTTAAGGCGCTGGCAGAAGTCTTGTTCGACTCGGAAGATCATCTCATCCGTCTTGACATGTCGGAATATATGGAAGCGCATACTGTGAGCAAGCTGATCGGAGCTCCTCCGGGCTATGTCGGGTACCACGAAGGCGGTCAGCTGACGGAAAAAATAAGGCGTCGCCCGTATAGCGTCGTTCTTTTCGACGAAATAGAGAAAGCACATGCCGACGTATACAACATGTTGCTTCAGATCCTTGATGACGGCCGCTTGACGGACGGTCACGGTCGCGTCGTAAGTTTTAAGCACGCGATCATCGTCATGACGAGCAATGCCGGCACGACTTTAAAAGCAGGCACCATAGGTTTTGGCGCACATAAGCGTGAGGCGATGGAAGAACGTGTAGATACGGTTCTGAGGGATATTTTCCGACCTGAGTTTTTGAACCGTATTGACGAAATCGTCATATTCCATGAACTCACGCACGACGAAATTCGTGATATCGTTGATCTCATGTTGAAAGAGCCTGCGTCCGATCTGGAACGACGCGGTATACGTCTTGAGGTAACAAATGCCGCCCGCGAGCGTCTTGCCGAGTTAGGCTATGATCCGAAATTTGGTGCGCGGCCGCTTAGGCGAACGATTCAACGTCGGATTGAGGATACATTGGCCGATCTTTGGCTAGGCGACCATCTTAAATCTGCTATTGAAGTAACGATTGACGTCGCGCAAAAAGGGAGTGAGCCGCGTGAGAAAACCGATCACAGCATGACCGACGATAGCGGCGAATTTTGTTTTTCGTGGGCGTCATAAGCCATAAGGAGAATAAAGTCTTTATGCCTAGGAAAAGAAGCATACTCAAACACAACGCGCGTATGCACCTTACGGGTAAATACGGTACTGCGCTTCTTGTGGTGATAATAGCATCGCTAATCCGGAACGTGCTTTCGGTTGCGCGCTCCGTGGTCATGAACTGGATACCGGCGTTTAAATTATTTTCCGCTTTCCCTGAGTTATTTACAGCGGATGCTTTAAGAAAATTGAATATAGACCCTTGGCTTGCCGCGTTGCGCGAACTAATCGAGAAAATAGGTGCTAACGCGCGTTTTTACATACTCTTTTTTGTAATCAGTATCCTAGTTGAGTGGCTTTATGCACTCTTGATTTCCAACGTCATTGTCTGTGGCATGCAGCGTTGGTTCCTTCGCGCCGATTATCCTCAGTGGACGCCGACGGTCGGCATGATTTTTACGCCTTTTTCGTCCGGACAGTATAGGCACGTAGTCGTAGGAATGTTCTGGAAAAATCTTTGGCTTTTCATCTGGTCGCTTCCGCAGCTGGTATTTGCTTTTTTACTTTCTGCGCCGTCATTGCTTTTGATGTATCATGTATTTCTTTCAGGTAGTTCCATAACTCCGGGACTTATCCGGCGCATAGCCTCACTCTATGGTCTGCCCGAATTTATCTTCCAATGGCCTTGGCTTGTCGCAATGTCGGTATTGCTTATTGTGTCGGCTATTGTAGTAATCAACAGAGCATATTGTTACCGGATGACGGAGATGATTATTGCGGACAATCCTATGATCGGTGCGCGTCGAGCGCTCGTTTTGTCGAAGAAAATGACACAGCGTTCCGTCTGGCGCATGATCTTTCTCGATCTCTCGTTTCTCGGATGGGCTATGTTGTGCATTCTTTTATATTTTGTCTCGTGGTTGGGATTTCTTTTACTTACGCCATACTATACGGCAACATGGATCGAAGCGTATCGAGACCTTCGCGATGAGGCGGTGCGCCGCGGCGATGTGACGATGGAAGAGCTCGGTTATCGTCGTATGGATACTCCGCATGCAGGTGCGGCATTTTTCACATCATGATGTTACTTTTGGCTCTTCAACCGTCGCTTGTTTCGACCGCTTTTCGCGTTCTTTTTACAGTGTTGGCCTTGTTGTCGATCAGCGCTGTCGCCTTAACTTTTGGTCATCGTTATTTGAAGCGCCGTGTACGCGTGTCGATGAAGCAACACAGCGACACTCTGGTCGGTCAAAAAGCGATGGTCGTTGAAGATTTAAGACCGAGAGGTGTCGGTTCTATCCGAGCGATGTTGACTCCGAAAGAGGAAGCGGCGCGTTCTGTAAATCGCGAGCAGACCGATGTTCCCCTGGAAACATTTCCCGCGGTGGCCGATCAGTATATTTCCAAGGGCAGAATCGTGCGTGTCACGGGAGGTGACCGCACAATGTACCGAGTGCAACCTATTCGGTGATAGAAGCGAGGTTTTAGATGTTACATTTTGATGATCAGATGACATTTGATTTTGTCGCGCCGCATGAGCTTGACGCCATTTCCGGCCAGTTGGAATTGGCTTGCCGCAATCTGGATCAACGGACGTGTCTGGGAAGCGAGTATACCGGTTGGCTTTATCTTCCGGATCGTGAAAACAAAGAGGAACTGGCGCGTGTCGAGAAATGCGCAAAACGACTCCGTGAAGAGGTAGACTACCTTGTCGTCATCGGTATTGGAGGTTCATATTTGGGTACTCGCGCCGTCATTGAGGCGCTTTCTCACCATTTTGACGCGCAGCTTCCGAGTGATAAACGATCAGGCCCGAAGATTATTTTTGCCGGCCATCAGCTGAGTTCAGACTACCTCTATGATCTAAAAGAGCTACTTCACGGTCAACGTGTCGCGTTCAACGTCATTTCAAAGTCAGGAACGACGACGGAACCTGCCGTTGCTTTCCGTGTTTTGCGCGAGGTGCTCTTCCGCGATGCGAGTGAAGATACGTTTCGCAAACGTGTGATCATCACGACGGATCGCCAACGCGGCGCGCTTCGCCGCCTTGCTGAGGAACGCGATTTGGAGACTTTTGTGATTCCTGACGACGTCGGCGGACGTTTTTCAGTATTGACACCGGTCGGCTTATTGCCGATTGCGGTGGCAGGTATTGACATTGACGAACTTCTCGATGGCGCGGCATCTTCTCGCGATCAGGAGATTCAGGATGCAGAATTGTTGGAAAAACCTGCGGCTCGGTACGCCGCCGTGCGCACTTTGCTTGCCCGCAAAGGGTATACGACGGAGATCTTAGGCGCCTATGAGCCTTCCATGCGTATGTTTACCGAATGGTGGAAACAGCTGTTTGGCGAGAGCGCCTGCAAGGATGGCCGCGGTGTCATTCCGCTGGGCGTTGATTTCACGACCGACCTTCATTCTCTTGGGCAAATGATTCAAGAAGGGCCGCGCACGTTCTTTGAGACGATCATCCGTTTTAGCAATGTACGCCACGAGGTTTTGATCCCTGACGACGGCACGAATCTCGATCAATTGCAGTATCTTGCCGGGACGCCGATGTCGGAGGTCAACGACAAGGCCATGCTGGGTACGGCTTTAGCGCACGTGGCAGGCGGTGTGCCCAACATGAGTGTGATATGTGAGAAGCGTTCAGCGTTTGCAATGGGTGAATTGATCTACTTCTTCGAACGCGCCTGCGCGCTATCTTGTCTGATGGACGCGGTAAATCCGTTTAATCAACCCGGTGTAGAAGCTTATAAAAGCAACATGTTTGCCCTTCTTGGCAAACCCGGCCATGAGAAACGCCGTGCTGAGCTGGAGAACCTCCTCGAAGAAAGGCACCGCCGTTGACCTCTTGGAGTAGTCTTTCAGAAGCGAAACAACGCGCTCTCTTGCGCAGAGTCGAGAAACCGGCGCGCTACTCGGGAGGGGAATGGCAAGCTTGCGATAAATGGGATGTTTTCTTCCATTTACAAGAAGAAGACCGTATACGATTTGCATTCTGTTTCCCCGATCTTTATGAGATCGGCATGTCAAATCTTGCACTTCAAATTCTCTATGCGACTTTGAACGCGGATGAACACACGTGGTGTGAGCGCTTTTTTGAGCCGGCACCGGACATGCGAGAGCAGCTGATTAAAGAAGACATTGCGCTATCATCGCTCGAATCGGGAACGCCGCTTTACGCTTTTGATATCGTCGGGATGTCGATATCCTACGAGCTGGCGTACACGACGGTTCTCGACATGCTCCACTTGGGTAAAATTCCGCTTCGGAGTGTTGATCGCGGTGAACGGGATCCTCTCGTGGTTGCCGGAGGGCCGGTAGCCTGCAATTTGGAACCGATGGCTCCTTTTTTCGACCTTGTCATGATCGGCGATGGGGAACAACTCCTGTCGGACATCACCGCGCTTTACCGTAAGAAAAAGCAAAATCGCATGACGAAGCGTGACTTTCTGTTCGAAGCGTGCCGGCTTGAAGGCATTTATGTGCCGGCATTTTATGATGTAACGTATTGTCCTGACGGGACGATTGACACGATTGAACCTAATGTGCCGCAAGCACCGCGCGTCATTCAAAAAAGTGTTATTCGAGATTTGAATAACGCGAAGATGCCGCTGGCGCCCATCGTGCCTCATCTCAATGTCGTACACGATCGCATGGTGATGGAAATCTTTCGCGGATGTGCGCGCGGTTGTCGGTTTTGTCAGGCAGGTTTTACTTATCGTCCCATGCGAGAGCGCTCTTTCGATCGTCTATCCGACGCGGCGCGTTCGCTGTTTCAAAAGACAGGTTGCGATGAACTGGGACTGTTGTCCCTTTCTACGACAGATTATTCGCAGCTTTCAGAATTGTTAGAGGCGCTCATTCCTCGCGCTGAAAAGAATCATGTGAATCTTTCGTTGCCTTCACTAAGGCTAGATGCGTTTGAACGAGATATGGCCGAGCAGGTGGCGACGACTCGCCGAGCTGGTCTCACATTTGCGCCTGAGGCGGGCACCCAACGCTTGCGAGATGTGATCAACAAGAACATCGTCGAAGAAGACTTATTGCAAGCAACGGAAGTCGCGCTTCGAAACGGCTGGGATCGCCTCAAACTCTATTATATGCTCGGGTTGCCCACCGAGACCGATGACGATGTTGACGGCATCGGATACATGGTGAATCGTTTGATCGCGCGTTGGCGCGAGATTCCCGATCAGCTGCGACCGCGACGTTTTTTTATTAATGTGAGCACATCTATTTTCATTCCAAAACCGTTTACACCTTTTCAATGGGCGGAACAAATCAGTCCTGACGAAATGCGCGATCGTCAACAGCGCGTTGCGTCGGCGCTGGGACGGAATCGACGCGTGAATTACCAATGGCATCAGTTTGAAAGTTCTGTGCTGGAAGCGGTGCTCGCTCGAGGCGATCGACGCTTGGCAAACGTCATTGAGCAAGCGTGGATGCAAGGCTGCGTGCTGGATGCTTGGCACGAGCATTTTCGCTGGGATGTTTGGGAAACCTTGTTGTCGGAGATGCCCGGCGGAATCTCTTTTTATACGCGCAAACGACCGCTGCATGAAAAATTTCCATGGGATCACATTCAGATCGGTGTGCAACGGATCTTTTTAGAAAGAGAATGGCGGCGCGCCATGGAGGGAAAGACGACACCGGCTTGCTTTGAGCAGTGCTCACATTGCGGTGTCGGCAAGTATGGAAGCGGAGTATGTTTGCAACCGCCGCGTGCAGCAACCGAGAAGGGTTTCGGTCATGAATAATACGCAGCTAAACCGTGTGCTTCTTTATTACGCGCGAACGGGTTCAACGGCTTGGCTCGCACATCTTGACATGATGCGTCTTTTTTCACGTGCGATGAATCGCGCGGCGTGGCCTCTTGCTTGGTCTGAAGGTGCTTTTAACCCGCGTCCGGATATCGTTTTCGGGTTGCCTGCGGGGTGCGGCATTGAACTTGAGCGCGATCCCGTGGAAATCGGTCTTGACGTATCTAATGAGGCGCTCGCGTTTGATCTCGAAGATGCTGTGCGGCGGCTAAATACGACTCTCCCGGAAAGTGTCCGCGTCGTGGATGCCGCATATACGGAGCCCGTCGGAAAAAGTCTTATGTCGCGCGTTTTCGCTGCTACGTATCGCATTGAAGCACTCGGCGTAAGTTCTGCCTACACGAAGACTTTTACCGGAGCGCCGGTGATGGTAGAGCACGTCCGCAAAAAGAAAACGACGACCGTGGAACTTACGTCAAAAATCATGGATGCTGATGTTTCAGATGATAATACTTTGCTTATTGTTTGCGGAGCGGGATCGGTCAACCATTTGCGGATTGATCTCCTGTTGAAGGCGCTTGTTCGCGATGGCGGCCTTTCGCCTGAAGGCGCTGCCGGCGCACGACTTGTTCGAGAATCCGTTCTGATAAATACCGTGTCCCGATGATTGAGAAACGATGCTTATGTAGATTCCGCGGCAAACGACGAGTTTTTGCGGGTGATGAGCATCAAGTGAAATAATCATTTTTTATCAGGACCTTGTTGCTAACGCCGAGACTGTTTGCTGTAAGGATCATTCTGTCAATGACGAAACAACGAACAGCGGGATTGTAGTATGATAGGTGAAAGTGATTTCCGTACTGGACGCTGTGAATTCATGCTGGCGATATAGGACGGATGAACACAAGGGTCGAAGAAGGTTTTTTATGATTGATATCATATACCTTGTTAGCACCCATAGCCGATTAACAGAAAATCTTGGAAGGGAAGGCAGCGGAAGTTGTGCCTAACTTGAGGCTTGCAACGATATACGGTGACGGCATGGTGCTTCAGAGAAAAGCGCCGTCGAAACTATTCGGCTTTACAGCCGGTAATGCACCGGTCTCTGTCACGTTTGAGCGTTTCCCGCAAGACGGCGACGCGCCGGCTGACGCGGACATCCAGTTTGGCGTACTTTTTCATGACGAAGAGATCGCCGATCCGGACGGGTACTTCGAGTTTAAATTGCCCCCGCTTTTGCCTTCATTCGATCCTTGTCGCCTTACCGTTCAGTCGATCGGCGAAGTTCAGGTGATACGGGATATTTTGATCGGCGATGTTTGGTATGCGGCAGGACAGGACAATATGGCGCAGACGGTGCGACAATCCGACGTTGCTCCACTTCTGGAAGATTCCGTTAATTTCTCAGCGATCCGTTTCTATCAGATGAATGAAGACGGTTTATCGGAGAAGGTTCCTGCGTACAGCTATCAGCCGTTAGGCGAAGCTCAGGGAGGATTCTGGCACCGCGGCGATCAGCCCTATTTTTGTGCGGACGTGTCCGCCGTGGCTTTTACATTTGCGCACGAACTTTTTAATGCGCTCAATATTCCCATCGGCGTGATTTGCGCAGCGGCTTGCAGAACATCCATACACGCGTGGTTGCCGCGTGAAACGATTGAGAACGATCCTGTCATTAAGAATCACGTGCGCGAGGTGCGCCAATACCGTGATGAAGCCTCATGGAACGAAGAATCAATAGAAAAACAAGTGAAAAGAAGCGGGAGAGATGTCGACCCGGCCGGACGTCCCGTTTTTCCCAAGCCACAAACGGTGGCTCTTCTCCACGGTCTTAAACCGGATCGACCTGAGGAAGTGCCGATCGTCGTGCCGCGTGCAGCTATAAGAAAAACATTGGTCGCACAGGATCAAGTGCCGCTTGAGCGCGAATTTACGACACGCAACCAGCCGAGCGCTATGTTTAATCACAAAGTCGCTCCGTTTGTCGGGCTCGCGTTATCCGGTGTTCTTTGGTTTCATGGCGAAAATGATGTCGACAGCATTGATTATTATCATCGCGCCCTCGCGCGCCTTGTTTCCACTTTTGAAGCCTTGTTTGAACCTATGGACGGCAAACTGACGCTCGTTTTGACGCAGCTTCCGCCTTTTCTTTATAACGGTTTGGACGCATTCGGTGAAGCAGAATTTAACGAGATGCTCGCCTACGCTTGTCATACGCTTCCTGTTCGCGCAGGATTGGTGACTTTGTATGATCTTCCTTTGATATATCCTGAAAAGGAGCGCCGTTGTGGCGCTTTGACGCCGTCATCGAAAGCGGTTGTGGGGCGCCGCATGGCGAAAACGGCACTTGGCCTGATGTATGGCGGTGATGCGCCGAAAGGAGCGCCGCAACCGGTCGGTCTGGAGCGCATCGGCAATAAATGGATGGTCGATTTCTCTCAGGATGCAACGCGCGGTCATGACCTTTACTTAAGAAACGGCGATACGGTGCTCAAGGGTTTTTCAGTTTGTGATGAAAGTCGCGTGTTCGTCAAAGCAGACGCGCGCATCCTCTACGGCGTTCGTGTATTGGTTTGGCACGATGCCATTGAAGAACCAGTCTCCATTGCATACGGCTATGCAAATTTTAACGGCGAAGCGAATTTGATTGGCGCCGGCGATATGCCGGTTTTACCTTTTCGTGCAGATCGAGAAGCGTCTTCTTATTTACTGCCGATGCCCTGGTTTGATTGTGACAGCCTCACTCACTTTGCATGGGAGGAGCCGATCACTCAAGATGTACCGCGCTCCAGAAAGACGAACCAGCCCGGCGAAAAGCCGCTCTGGGAAGTGACGCGCGGACGCGCATCCTTAGATCTCGTCGTGCCGTCGCTCGGTTACAGTGATGCGGATATCGAAGTGATCTATCGCAACGCTGATAAACGGCCTGTCGAATGGGATGCGGCGGTCTCGATGGCATCGGCCTATCCGCCGCTCAATCTGTCGCCGTACTCTGCAATAGAATTGCTGCTTTTCAATCCGGATCATCGAGAAAAGACGATCCAATTGCTTCTGGAAGATGCGAACGGAGTCGTATTTGAGTCTGACCCTCGCCGGATCGAAGATACATTAAAAACACAAACGATAGCTTGGAAAGAAGGGGAGCTGGCCAACGATACATCACAGATCACTCGATTTGGATTTCGACTCGTCGATCCCGGATCGACCGGCTCTTTGGTTATGGTGCGTGTCATTTTAAAGTACGTGCCGAAAAAATGAGCCTCAGCATATGACTTCGGTCCATAGAGGAGACGCCATAATGCGCCGGTGTTAAACAAAAATAAGTAAAGGAATTCGGCACGTTTTAAAAGGACGAAAGATACCATAACGTTCCGGCGGTAAACATAAACTCAAAGTCGATGACAATCGATCAGCAGGAAAAGGACAGTAAATAGTAAAGGGATAGTATGAGACAATTGGATTCAATATCACGCAACTTTGAACCGTCAAAAGAAGAATCGATCATTCACGAGCGTTGGATGAAAGCGAAGGCGTTTCATCCGGACGCCTTTTCCGATAAACCTTCGTTTACGATCGTTATGCCGCCGCCGAATATTACCGGTGAACTCCACATGGGTCATGCGATGGATAACACGCTCATGGATATTCTGACGCGGTTTCAGAGAATGCGCGGTAAAAATACGCTCTTCCTTCCCGGAAGTGACCATGCCTCCATTGCGACGGAAGCGATTGTCACAGCGCGTATGCGCGACGAGGGGCTTTCTAAAGAAGAAGTCGGCCGTGAAGCATTCTTAGAATACTCTTGGCAATGGAAAGAGAAATATGAAGCGCGCATCATCGCACAGCAGAAGCGGTTGGGGCTTTCGTGCGACTGGGATCGGCATCGCTTCACGATGGACGAGGGGCTGACGCGAGCCGTCGTGCGCGTATTTAATAATTTATATAACGAAGGGCTGATCTACCGCGGGAAACGGATGATCAATTGGTGTCCCCACTGCAACACGTCAATTTCCGATATAGAGGTAGAACACGAGGATATTGAAGGCGCCCTTTACACTATTCGCTATCCTTTGGTGGCGGGCGAAGACTCAATCTCGATCGCAACGACACGTCCGGAGACAATGCTTGCCGACACAGCCGTTGCGGTGCATCCTGAAGATCCACGCGGCAGGGCATACATCGGACAAATGGTTCATCTCCCTTTAACCTGTCGTGATATTCCCATTATTGCGGACGATTACGTCGATCCTGAGTTTGGAACGGGCTTCGTTAAAATCACGCCGGCACATGACCCGAACGACTATGAAATCGGATTGCGCCACAATTTGCCTGTGATTGATGTGCTGACTGAACGAGGGCTGATGACCGAGGAAACAGGCCGCTATGCCGGCATGTCGGTTTTGGATGCCCGTCGTGCGGTAGTGGAAGACCTCAAACTTCAAGGACTTTTAGAGAAAGAGGAAAAACGTCGACACAATGTTGGCACATGCCAACGCTGCCACACGCTCGTTGAGCCTCGAATATCTACGCAATGGTTTGTCAAGATGAAGCCTCTTGCTGAGCCTGCCATTGAAGTCGTTAAATGCGGGGACGTGCGTTTTAATCCGGATCATTTCAAGAAAATATACTTTAACTGGATGGAGAACATCCGCGACTGGTGTATTTCACGCCAGCTTTGGTGGGGTCATCGCATTCCGGCTTGGTATTGTGATGACTGTGAAGAGATCATCGTAGCGGAAGAAACGCCTCCTTTCTGTACTGCTTGCGGAAGCACTTCGCTCCGCCAAGACGAGGATACTCTTGATACGTGGTTTTCTTCCGCGCTCTGGCCGTTTTCGACGCTGGGGTGGCCTGAGAATACTGACGATTACCGCGTGTTTTATCCGACGGACGTTTTGGTGACAGGGTACGATATTATTTTCTTCTGGGTTGCTAGGATGATTTTCTCCGCTATTCATCACACGGGTAAAGCGCCGTTTCACACGGTGCTCATCCACGGTCTCGTACGTGATGAACAGGGGCGGAAAATGTCCAAATCGTTGGGCAACGGCATAGATCCTCTCGAAGTGATCGACGATTACGGTGCGGATACGCTTCGCTACGCGCTTGTTGTGGGCAATGCGCCGGGGAACGATCTTCGCCTTTCTGAAGAAAAACTTGAGAATGGACGCAATTTCATCAATAAAATTTGGAATGCTTTCCGATTCACTTTGATGAACCTTGACGATGACCTTGATTTTTCCGATGTGAAAGAAGATGACTATACCATCGAAGACCGATGGATTATGTCAGAACTTCGCGAAACCATCGCCGCGGTAACGTCCAATATGGAGGCTCTTGAACTCGGACTCGCTCAAGACAAAATTTATCGATTCCTGTGGGATTTTTTCTGCGATTGGTATATTGAATTAGTAAAAGAGCGTCTTCGTGAAGGGGGAAGAACGGGTCGCGCAGCACAATCCGTACTGTATCGCGTGTTGTCAGACACAATGAAACTGTTGCATCCTTTCATGCCTTTCGTGACTGAAAAGATTTACGGTATCTTGCACGATGATGCCCTGTTGGTCAGTGAATCTTGGCCTGATCTGGATGCATATATTGCTGATCATGAGGCAGAAACAGCGATGCAAAGCATGATGGACGCCATCCGGGAAATTCGCAATCTGCGCGCAACGTACAATGTGTCGCCTCAACATCGTTTTTCAGCTTGGCTTCGAACCGAAGATGACGCCATCGCCCGTCGCATGGAGGAAGGCCTTCAAACGCTTGAACGATTGGCGGGAGTGACGGCACTGAACCGCCTTGCGCCGAAAGAAGAATTGCCTCAGGATGCGGTGAGTTTCGTTTTTAAGGGCGGTGAAATGGCGGTGCCTCTGCGTGAGTTGGTCGATGTCGAAGAAGAACGAGCGCGTTTGACGGAATCGGAAGACCGTTTGAGAAAAGAAATTGACCGCGCTGCAAAGATGTTAGCCAACCGCCAGTTTGTAGAGAAAGCGCCTGCGCGCGTTGTAGAAACACAACGAGAGAAAAAGGCCCAGTACGAGCAACAATTAGAGACAGTTCTCGAGCAGCAGAAGCGTCTTTCTGATCTTTAAAGAACGGATGACAGTTGCAGACGGCGATGAGTGAGGAGTGCGACATTTAAATCGATGCCGATGCCGATGTAGAAACCGATAGTATCAGCAGTCGAGACTCTTATACTGCTGTACGCCTATGCGGCACCGATATGAGGTCCAATGGTTTTGCCAAGGCTTCTGTACTGCGGCACACTGATGCCGGCACCGATATGGAAACATCGTTTAATATTGAATCGCGACGCGTGAACTCGCGATAAAAAGCCTTAAAAGGTAGAATAGAAACGACATACAAGAAAAGAACAGAGACGACATACTCGAAAAGAAAGGAACAGTTATGCCACTCGTATCAACGAAAGAGATGTTTAATAAAGCCTACGACGGCGGTTATGCCATTGGTGCATTTAACGTCAATAACATGGAAATTATTCAAGGGATCGTCAACGCAGCGAAAAAATGCAATGCGCCTCTCATTTTGCAGGTATCGGCGGGCGCGAGGAAGTATGCGAATCAGACTTATTTGATCAAACTGGTCGAAGCGGCTCTGATTGATTCCAATCTTCCTATCGCGCTCCACTTGGACCACGGCGACACATTTGAGCTTTGCAAAGATTGTATCGATGGCGGCTTTACTTCCGTCATGATCGACGGTTCACACCTTCCCTTTGAAGAAAACGTTGAACTGACGCGGCGTGTTGTCGATTATGCGCACAGCCGCGATCCTTATGTCACCGTAGAAGCGGAACTTGGTCGCCTCGAAGGTGTGGAAGACGATATCAATGTATCGGCAGAAGATGCGTCATATACTGACCCCGGCGAGGTGCAGGAATTTGTAAGACGCACCGGATGTGACTCTTTAGCGATCGCCATCGGTACGAGCCATGGAGCTTACAAGTTCAAGCCGGGGCAAAAGCCGAAATTGCGCTTTGACATTTTGGAAGAAGTGTCGAAACGTCTTCCGGGATTCCCCATAGTTCTGCATGGTGCCAGCTCGGTCGTACCGGAGTACGTCGATATTATAAACAAGCATGGCGGGAACATGCCCGATGCGATTGGTGTGCCGGAGGATATGCTCCGTAAGGCTGCCAGTATGTCTGTTTGCAAGATTAATATTGATAGTGATTTGCGCCTTGCCATGACGGCTATGGTTCGTAAGCATTTGTCGGAACATCCGGAGAATTTTGATCCGAGAAAATATCTTGGTCCGGCACGCGATGCTATCGAATCCATCGTCGAGCACAAAATCATAAACGTTTTGGGCTGTGACGGCAAAGCCTAACGAATTGTTTAATCACCATGAGCTTGTAGAGTTGAAACGTATCTTCGGCACTGCCTGCTCTTTCGTATGACAGTGTCGCCGGTACTGTGCTCGATAAAAATAAAAACGCCGCTACCTGCTTTTACGGATGCCAGCGTCGCAGGCGCAGTAATCGATGAGTGTCGAAACGTCTCTGTCTGCTCTTACAGAAGAGGGGTTGGTGCAAAGGCGAGAAAAGGGAGCGCGATATGAGAGAATTTGTCCAACAACAGAATAAACCGCCGGAAACGGTGCTGGCGGAGTTGCTGGACGCCGGTATGCCTTCCAACCTTGAGAGCGCTCAATCTCAGGTAACAGCGATCACTTTGCTGCTTCAACAATTGAATGAGGCGTATTACAATCAGGATGCTCCGCTTGTTCCTGACGAACAGTATGATCGTCTGCTTCGCCTGCTCGAAAACATCGAGCAGACTTTTCCGGAAACTTCTCTGCCCGATTCGCCCGCGCGCCGTGTGGGCGGGGAGGCATCTTCTAAGTTCACTCCCGTGCCGCACCGTTTTCCGATGCTTTCTCTTCTGGACGTTTTCTCGAAAGAGGAAGTGCTGGCTTTTATCGCGCGTGTCCGCGAGAAAGCGCCGGAGGCCGCTTTTCTTTGCCAAATGAAAATTGACGGTCTCTCGTTATCTCTGACATATAGGCATGGTCGACTTGTACAAGGCGTAACGCGTGGCGACGGGGTGACTTCAGGCGAAGATGTCACAGAGAATATTCGAGAAATTAGCGCCATTCCGCATACTTTACGAGAACCCATCGAAGAACTTGTCGTCCGCGGAGAGGCCTTTATGCCGGAGTCGTCTTTTGAGGCGCTTAATTCTGCACTTGAAGAAAGCGGTGAAAAAACGTTCGCCAATCCGCGCAATGCCGCTGCGGGAACCATCCGGCAACTCGATGCGTCGGTTGTGCGCGACCGCAAGCTCTCTTTTTTCGCCTTCGATGTACAGTACGCGACCGAATCGTTTACGACAGACTTAGGATCGTTAGAGAGATTAGCTGCATTGGGTTTTCAAACCATTCCCGACATGCGCCTTTCTAGCACTGAAGAGGAGGTTCTTGAAGCAATCGACTCGTTTCAAGATGTGCGTGATTCACTCCCTTTCGGAATCGATGGCGCGGTCATCAAGGTCAACACACTCGAAGAACGAGAGCTTTTTGGTGCGACCAGTAAATTTCCGCGTTGGGCAGTCGCTTATAAATACCCGCCTGAGCAGAAAGAAACAACGATTTTGGATATCTCGGCACAGGTGGGGAGAACGGGAAGGATTACGCCACTTGCTCATTTAGAACCGCTTCAATTGGCAGGCACCATGGTACAACGCGCGACGCTACACAATCAAGGGTATATCGATCAGTTGGACTGCCGCATCGGCGATACGGTGATTGTACAAAAAGGCGGAGACATTATCCCGGCGGTGATACAGGTCAATCATGCTAAACGACCGCCCGATACTGTGTCGTATGCTCTTCCGAAACAGTGTCCGGCGTGCGGATCTCCAACAGAATTTATAGGTGGCGGTGCCGATCTTTATTGCACCGGGATAGACTGTCCGGCACAACTTGTTCGCCATTTGATCTATTTTGCCTCTAAGGAGGCCATGGATATTCAGGGACTTGGAGAGAAAGTCTCTGCCGCGCTTTTCAAACATCAATATGTGAAGTCCATCGCAGATATTTACATCCTGCACGAACAAAAAGAGGCACTGATTGAGTCGGGAATCATCGGGCGCGAAAAAAGTGTCACAAATCTGCTTTCATACATTGAAGCGTCGAAGGGTCAGCCTCTTTACCGCCTAGTAGCAGGTTTTGGTATCCCGCTCGTTGGACGCCAGACGGCGATGGCTTTGGTCGACGCCATCCCTGATCTTCGCAAGATAGCGGCCGCGGATGAGGAGATGCTCGCCTCCATACCTGATATAGGTCCAGCGACAGCACGAGAGATTGTGCACTGGTTCCGACTCCCGCAATCTATACAGCTTATCGAAAGATTGGAATCATATGGGCTTTCGCTTTCTGAAGAGAAGGATGTGGTGTCTTCTTTGCCTCTCCAAGATCAGACGTACGTTTTGACAGGGACTCTGTCAAACATGACGCGAAGTGAAGCACGTGCCGCACTTGAGGTGCGCGGTGCGCGTGTCGCGGGTTCCGTTTCTTCCAAAACCTTTGCCGTTATCGCCGGGGAGTCCCCGGGTTCGAAGCTCGATAAAGCCCGGACGCTAGGCGTTACAGTACTTGATGAAGCCGCCTTTATGGCACTCCTAGAAAGGACGAGTCACGAATAATGGCATATTTTATTATCGGCGGCGTCGCGAGTTTTCTTGCTGTAGTGGCATTGACTGTTATTCTATTTTATATGCTTCGCAAAAATTGGAATTATGCCAATACGACGCGTGTTTCCTTTATTGCTCCCATTCTCGTCGTTATCGTGATGATCTATATCGCGACAACTGAATTTGTGCCTCGCGTTCTTGACGTCGTAAGTGTTGCCAGTCGTCAGTTTGAGATGACGGAGATCGACTATCAACCGTCCGATGTTTATCAAAATAAACTGACCATTGACGGACGGACGTACTATTATAGCCCAGGTACATTTGAAAAAGGCGGGCAAGGACGTTATCAGATAACGTACACACCGCGCATGGGTTATATTGTCAGCGCGTCACGTCTCGGTGACCGCACTGCGCCTTAAGGATTACTTTGCCCGTATTCATAAGCGACGGCAGAACGACACTGAAAAGGATGTATGTCGTCATAAACTTGGATTGGTCGCTACGATTGGACTTGCACGCTCGGCAGAACGACGGACAAGATTGTATTAGTGCCATAAACAGTTTGCTACACCTCACAAAGTACGTGTCGCCAAAGTGAAGACAATGTTGTGTGGTGCCATGAATCGTGCGCTACTCCTTCTCGTTTCCCGTGCTTGACAGAGAGTTTTTCTATTTTTATAACATCGCATCTATTATGGCAATCTATGTATGGCACACCCACGCGTTGAGCGACTTCTTTTGACGTAGTCAAAATCGGGCACTGAGCAAAGATATAAAATGTAAACACTTGATTCTATGGCACCACACTGCCTCTCCAAAAGGCGCGGTGACATTCGGTGATTGTCGATACTGGAGAAAGGAAACCCCTATGATACCTTCTCGTCCGTCTATTGCGTCTGACATGGCCTCTGAGCAAAGACTAAGCGTCGAACGACGACATGAATGGGGGTTTTATGTAGTATCATCGAGCCGCGAACTCCTCCAGCACATCGAAGGGATTATGAATCGAGATGGTCTTTTTGGTGTGATGGATTCCGAAGGACGTGTTCATTATCTTGTTGACGCGAGAAAAGGCTATCCCTACGCGGCGCGTCAGATTTTCTCTACGGCAAGTCGCTTGGTTCAAGAACAGAGCACATCTGCTTCCAACGAGACACAAAGTTTGGAGGAAGCCATCACGACCGTGTTGGAACGCTATGACTTTAATCGCGAATTGAGAGGCTATCGCTTGCTCTACTCAATGCTTAAGTTCGTTGTATCGGACAGATCTCTTTTGGATCCGATCAGCAAGCGCCTTTATCCAAAGATCGCTCGACTTTACGGCTTGAAAGTGAATCAAGTAGAACGCAATGTTCGCTATCTTTTTGCGAATCTTTGTAAGCGTGAACTTTCAACAAAGTCGAATACGCGTGATGACAAGTCAGTTTTCTTGCCACTTCTCCAGAAGGGCGCGAAGACATTGCCGTCCGCAGAAACTATACGGCGCTTATCAAATGAAGTACGTCGCCTCCTGCATTCAGATTGTTTTAACGCGTGAATACCAGTGTTCTCAGTAAAAAGTTCGGAAATAAAAAGAGGGGCTGCCTCTTAGACAAGCCCCATCGATAGCCAAAGACGCAAAACTTATTTATTGACTTTTGCTTTAAGATTTTTCCCGGCTTTAAACGCGGGAGCCTTTGAAGCAGGAATCATAATTTCTTCTTTAGTGCTCGGGTTGCGACCTTTACGTGCTGCACGGTCGCGAACCTCAAAGGTGCCAAATCCAACGAGTACAACTTTGTTGCCTTCAGCCAGCTGCTCGGTAATCGTATCGA
>JAAZKK010000023.1 GCA_012799825.1 Clostridiaceae bacterium
CTCACTAATATTGTCACGATATTGCTAGGTCTCTCGGTCGGTTCGACGATGACAGGAGAAGACTTTTTGCAGATAACGACCTTGATGATCATGGGATTGGGGCTTGTTGCCTTTATCTTTGATACGGCCGGCGGAGTGCTTTTTGCTAAATTTATTAACCTTTTCCGCAAAAAGAAGATCAATCCGATGATCGGAGCTGCGGGTATATCGGCGTTTCCGATGTCGGCGCGCGTCATCCAAAAGATGGCGACCGAAGAGGATCCGACCAACTTTGTTCTGATGCAGGCGATCAGCGCCAATGTATCGGGTCAGCTAGGATCAATTGTTGCCGGCAGTGTCCTGATTCAGCTCATTTCCCAGCTTTTGGGCATGTAAGGAGGAAAGAGAATGCAAAACTATTACTATTTGCTTTCCGGTAATGTGTTCGATAATTTACGTCACGCCCCTGTTTTTCAACAAGGTCTTGTCATTGCCGGCTTGAGTCTTGTTTCCGTATTTGTGGTTCTTTTTACCTTCTATTTGGCTGTACGATTCTTGGGGAGCGTCAAAAAACCGGCTAAAGCTGCGCTTGCAAGTTCTGATGCTGCTGATACGGCTGTTCCCGCCCAGACCGTCGAAACGTCTGTGGCACTTCGTGCAAGGAATGAGGAAGTGACTGCTGAGGAGAATGAGCTCATGGAGGCAGATATGTTGAGAACGTTCAAAGTCAAAGTTAATAACAAAGTCTACGATGTAGAGATCGAGGATGCAGGTACTGTTTGCAGTACTTTGGGTGCGTCTGTAACAGCCCCCGTACCTGAGGCCACTCCTGCGCTGGCGACTGTTTCTGTACCGGCGGATAAACTGCCGGCAACGGAGGCAAGCGGAGAAGCCCCTGCCTCTGTTCCTGAACCTACACCTACTGTTGCTCCGGCAGCCCCTGTAACCGGTGGCGGTAAATCTGTTTACGCACCGATGCCGGGTACGGTAGTTGCGCTCAAGAAAGCTGCGGGAGATACGGTTGCGGCTCATGAGACGGTACTCGTTCTAGAAGCCATGAAAATGGAGAATGAAATCGTGGCGCCGCAAGCGGGCAAAATTGCCTCCATCCATGTGCGCAACGGCCAACAGGTCGAGGCGTCCTCCGTTCTCTTCACGATCGTATAACGAGAATTTTTTCACTAACAGATGATTCATTTCACCGGATGCCGGATTAAACAGGGCTCGTATTCATCGCTCTCCTGTTTGATCCGGCATTTAGATTGATGCTTAATTTTACTTTCTTTTTACAAAGATATTCTTGACAGGTCTCTTTTGTCGCGCTAAACTTCACTTAGCTAGTTAGTTAGTTGACTAATGAACCGGTTAAGCAGGAAAGAGGTGCCCATGAAACTGAACACCCTAGATCAAAGACCTATTTACTTACAGCTACAGGAGGGTCTTGAGAATGCCATTCTCGCCGGCACTTATGCTGAAGAGACACAGATTCCATCGACAACGGAGCTGTCACGAGCCTTCCAAATTAATCCTGCAACAGCAGGAAAGGGTGTGAACGCGCTGGTCGATGAGGGTTTTTGCTACAAGAAACGCGGGATTGGCATCTTTGTTAAAGAAGGAGCACGCGAGATGCTGAAGAAAAAACGTCAAGCTGTCTTTAAGGAGACGTATCTGATTCCTCTTATCAAAGAGGCAAAGCATTTAGACATTTCCTCGGAAGATTTGATCCGATGGATAGAGGAGGCAGACGATGCAGACAATTAAAGTATGTGATGTGTCAAAGAACTACGGCGATGTTCAGGCATTGCAACAGGTCAACTTAGAACTGGCAAGAGGTAAGATATACGGTCTCTTGGGCAGAAACGGTGCCGGAAAGTCGACGCTTCTCAAGATCATCGCTGAGCGAATTAAGCCATCAAGCGGTCGTGTTCTATACGACGGCACGCCGACATTGGATGACGTCACGTCGCGGGAGATTTACTTTTCCGAACCGGAGAATACGCTTCCGGAGATGATGAAAGTAAAGGATTTCTGCTACTACACAAGTCAGTTTTATCCGCGGTTCAATCTTGATGAAGCACTACAGCTTTTGAAGGAATTCGGTATCAATGAGAAGAAACGACTCAATCAGCTGTCAACCGGTTATTATGCGATTGTTCGGTCCATTGTTGCCTTGCAGACGAGGGCAGGCTTTATCTTCATGGACGAACCGACGCTTGGGCACGATGCTGTTAACAGGGAATTGCTTTACGACGAAATATTGCGCATTTATCGAGAAGAGCAAAATACGATCGTCCTTTCCACACATTTGATCGATGAAGTGAGCAATTTACTGGAAGAGGTTATCCTCCTTGATCACGGCAGGATTATTCTGGAAGACAGTTTGGAGGGTGTCATGGATACTCATTCTTACATATCAGGACTTTCAGAGCCGGTGCGGCAAATTGCTGGGATGTACACCGTTATCGATAAAAAAGAAGACCTCGGTTTCACTACATTGCTTGTAAAAAAATCGAAAGATGCTCCTGCTGCTCCTGCGTTACCTTCCGGTATCAATGTGAGCCAAGCCGGATTGCAGGATATCTTTATTGCTTACTGCAAGAATCAAGATAAATAGGAGGCTCAAATGAAGACGAATAGAAAAAACAAACCCTTGCTCGTGAGTGCCGTAAGAGTTATGACTCGTGACTATGGCAAATTCTTTATCAGCTTCTTCGGCGTGATGACGGCGCTGTATCTCATAGGATTTATCGTTAATCTCTCTGGCGGCAACATGAAAATTGGCGGAATAGAGGGTGTATATTTCATTGCCTGTTTTGTAGCAGGACTTGCCAGCTTTAAGGAAGACTTCTTTTTCATGGCGCAAAACCAAGTTCCCAAGTCAACGATGACAAAAGCGTTTATCATCGAGGGCTTTTTATTCGGGATTGTCACCAGTTTTGCCGTCAACGTTTTTGCCCACGTTATGGCATGGATCAGCTCGACAATTAATCATGAAATCCCGCGCTTTATCGATCTAATCCCGAGAGTAGACGATAATGGCGGACTATCAGGATTCGGACGGAACTTTGTCATCATCTTGTCCCTGTATGTGGCGATCTATTTTATTGGTCTCATGCTCGGCACGATCAATTACCGCCTCAACTGGCTCGGGAGGGTTATTTTCTGGGTGCCCTTCGGTTTCTTGATGCTGAATGGTTTTATAGGTACTTTGCAATACTACTTAGACAACATTGACCCGGAAGAACTTGAGGTTCTTTCGGTCGCGCTTGCCAAGCCTTTTATCAATGCTATTGATTGGTTGATGCAGAACTTGGGCAACTTTATCATTACTTGTGCTGCTGTGACTGTTTTTTGTATCGTTGTAGGCGCCCTAACCTTTCGTGGAGCGGAGGTCAAATACTCCAAAGCAAAATAGTACGAAGATTTTTTCATTACAATTCTCTTAAGAGAACGTAGCACACCTCATCGGCGCTACGTTCTTTCTATATGATATAAATGAGTACGATGCGTACCATATATTTTGATTTCTAATCATTTTTTGGATGGCGACCCCGCTTTTTCAAACCCGCATCCGTATTCTCTCTATGAGGAGGGCTAAGGTCATGTCAGATGAGCATCAGATCGTTAAATCGGTCTATGCAGCAAAAGAAGACTCGCTGAAGGCTGATGATTTGATCAGGGACTACATTCCCTTCATTCGATCAGAGGCCTCTAAATGCACGTCCAAATTTTGTACAGAGCAAGACGATGAGTTCAGTATCGCTATGATCGCCTTTCATGAAGCCATCCTAGGATATGAGCGGGGTCGAGGCGCTTTTCTCAACTATGCCTCCATGCTGATTCGCAGTCGCATTATCGACTATCAGAGAAAAGAGGCGCGACATCAGGGGACAATCTCTCTATATGCCGAAACGGGAGACGGCAACAAGACCATCATGGATGATCTGACAGACGAACGAGATGTATTCGAGGAATCGGCCAACAGGGAAGCGACACGACAGGAAATAGAGGCATTATCTCTTGTGATGGCAGACTTCGGCGTCAATTTCTCCGATGTTGCCGACAGTTCTCCCAAGCAAGATCGAACACTTGCGGCTTGTGGCAAAGCGATACGTTATGCCGCCGAAAACAAAAACCTGTTGGATGAACTGTTGAGGACGAAGAAGCTGCCGATGGCAAAACTCGTTCGCGGTTCCGGTGTTGAGCGCAAAACTCTGGAACGCCATAGAAAATACATTCTTGCCATGCTTCTTATTCAGACGAACGGATATGAGATTATTCGTGGCCATTTGAGGCGTGTGTTAAAACAGGAAGGGGGGATGTCAGCATGAAGTACATCGTCATGGAATGCTACCTAAGTTATGCTGTCGTTTTAGATGAAGACGGTCGCTTTCTTAAGGTCGCAAATCGACAGTACGAAGTAGGACAGACGGTGACGGACGTCATCGAGATGCGTGTTCCCAAGTCAATCCCTCAGAATAAGAAAATGAAGCGCTGGCTTGTTCCCGTTGCCGCGGTGGCCGCGTGCCTGATCATTGCACTGATATTTGTGCTTCAACTAGATCACCGTCCCTTCGCTTCGATTTATATGAGCATTAACCCGGAGATCCGCATTGATGTCAATCGACACGATGTGGTTGTCGGATTGGAGGGTGTCAACGCAGATGGAGAGCGCTTAATTGAATCATATAACTATAAGAAGAAGGATGTTGATACGGTTATAGGCGATCTGCTTGATCGAGCCATCGATATGGGTTATCTCCTTGAAGGGGGACAGATTGCATTCGTCTTTGATGCGGAAAGCGGCGAATGGGTCGTTTCCCGAAGTGATTCGCTTGAGAAATTCTTAAACGAACATCTCGGCAAAAAGATTTCGGTAACCATCGTCCTGACCGATAAAAAGACCGATACAAATAAGGTTATTATTCCGGTCGTCCCGGGAGAAAGCGATCATAACGATTCAGAACATGGAGAAACTCAGCCGAGCAGCGCTCCTACTGTAAGCTCCGAAACGGATAACGGTGAAGACGATCCCGACGACATGGGTAATGATCCTGACAATGATGACGATCGCGACGACAATGACAATGATGATATTGATGATGACAATGACATCGATGATGATGACGACGGCAAGGATTCTGATGATGACATCGGTGATAACGATCCCGATGACGATGATAACGACAATGGCAGCGATCCTGACGATGACGGCGATGATGACGACATCGACGATCCCGACGACATCGATGATGACGATCCAGATGACAATGACGACGATTCCGATGACGATGATAACGACGATGACAGCGATCCTGACGACGATGACGATGATGACGACTTCGACGATCCCGACGACATCGATGATGACGATTGATATTTGAGTTTCATTAATTTCTACGGTTTTGATTTCATATTCTGTTTGCGCTTTTTTGCGTCTTTTCGCAAGTTATGTAAACCGAGATAACGGACTATATGTGCGGCAAAGCACACGGAATGACGTGAGAAAACATACGGTAAACAGATGTTTAAAAATCCTTTTTCAGATGACCCCGGTTTTCAGAAAACTCGTCCGTAATCTATAAACGAAGGGTGAACAGAAGTTCACATCCGAACAACAAATGCTACAAAAGGAGAATCGTGCATTATGAAAAAATCAATATTTAGAAGATCAACTTTCACAGTGGCTCTCGCCCTAGTTCTCAGCCTCTGCATGCTCGTTGGTTGTTCCAAGACACCGGCCAAGACAGATGGCAGTGAAAAAGTTGCCGGCGGCGGTGTACTGGTACTGAGCGTCAACCCGAAGATCGCCGTTCAATATGATGAAAATGGCAATGTAACCGCTGTGGATGCGCGTAACGAAGATGCAAAAGCGATCATTGAGAACTGTGGAGAGTTGGTGGGAAAAGAAACCCGCGAAGCAGTAGGGAAGCTAGTTGAAGCTATCGGTTCAGCAGGCTATTTTGTCGAAGAAATTGAAGGCGAAAATCGCAAGATCACGATTGAACTTGAAGAAGGTTCTAAGCTGCCGAGCGAAGCCTTTATAAAAGACATCGTCTCCGATATCCGAGACTATATCAAAAGCAATGAATGGAATACTCTACTGGACGTTAAAGATGGAAGCGATTACGGTCTGACGGATGACGATGACATCAACGAAACAGACGACGACGATGACATTGACGAAACAGACGACGATGACATTGACGAAACGGATGATGACGACATCGACGATGACGTTGACGAAACGGATGATGACGACATCGACGATGACGATGATGACGACAAGGATTCCGATGACGACGATGACGATGACGACAAAGACGACGTCAAGGGTTCCAATGACGATGACGACGATGATGACGACGACAAAGACGACGTCAAGGGTTCCAATGACGATGATGACGATGACGACAAAGACGACAACAAGGATTCCGATGACGACGATGACGATGACGATAATGATGACGACAAGGATTCCGATGATGACGACGATGACGATGACGATAATGATGACGACAAGGATTCCGATGACGACGATGACGACGATCAGGATTCCGATGATGATGACGACGAAGAAGATGACGATTGAGGAAGGATAACCTTTTAAACATTGTCATTGATTAATTTGCAAGATGATTGGACGATTTCAACTAGACTATGAAAGTTGTTCAATCAAGTTCCCCTCATGCTGACTCACACGGTTTCTACCGTGTGAGCAGCTTTTTTTGATACATTCCGCATCACATAGTCTCATGTGGTTGTCGCACTTGAAGGTGAGTTTTGCGGTATCAAGTTGTTCAAATGAAAAAAAAAGACTATGATGGACAAGAAATGCATAAGCATTTCTTTTTTCTATGAAAGGGCGAGTAACATCGGTCGGGCTGCAAATAAGATTTAATCTCATTCTTCCTGCCCGGAAGGGGCGAGGATATTCGTCGAGGATGGATGTTTATATCGAATCGATTGTTAAATAATAGATGCCCTTACCGCATGAAGAGCAGAGATAGTGCGGTTCAGATCATTATTAACGTCATCGTGTAACAGAGGGGGGCTAGGCGATGTCGATCATCAAGAAGCTTTTCTATAGAGTATTTCAGTTTTTACTGGTGGGTGTTGGCATGTCTTTTATGCCGCAGCCGAGTCCCAAATTGCTTACGGGAGTCGGTTGTATCAAGGAGCTTCCTGCGTTTATCAAGGGGCGCGGTATTGATAAAGTCCTGATTGTAACCGATAAAGTGCTGTCTCAGATAGGACTTTTAGACAGCCTTTTTGAAGCATGTGATAAAGATAGACTATCGTATGTGCTTTACGATGAGGCGATCGTCAATCCCTCCATCGAATGCATTGAAAAAGCTTATGAGACGTATCGCGAACAAGGCTGTCAGGCTTTTATCGCTTTTGGCGGCGGCTCGGCGATGGATTGCGCGAAAGCGGCGGCTGCCCGTGTCGCAAGACCCAAGAAAAGTATTTCTCAGCTCGGCGGCACACTCAAAGTGCGGAGTTTCAAGGTGCCGCTGCTTTTTGCCGTTCCGACGACGGCCGGAACAGGTTCGGAAGCCACGCTGGCGGCAGTCGTGACCGACTACAGTACGCAACATAAGTATGCCATCCAAGATCCTTCGCTCTTGCCTAAATTTGCCGTGCTCGATCCCGAACTCACAGTCGGTCTCCCGCCGCATACGACAGCGACAACGGGACTTGACGCATTAACACACGCTATTGAGGCGTATACCAATAAATTCGCTCCAAGGTATACGCGACGTCTGTCAGAGAAAGCAACAAAACTTATTTTTGAGAATTTACCGAAAGTGTATCGAGACGGGAAAGATCATGAAGCACGTGCTAACATGCAGCTTGCCGCACTTTATGCGGGCAGGGCATTCAGTCGCGCCTGTGTAGGTTATGTGCATGCTATCGCCCATACTCTAGGCGGCCTTTACGGTACACCTCATGGCCTTGCTAATGCCGTCATACTCCCTTACATCATGGAAGATTTCGGTTCTGCAGTGCATAAAAAGTTGGCACGCCTTGCCGATGTCGTCGGCATCGAAGGCAGCAATGACGAAGAGAAAGCAAAGGCCTTTATCGCAGCCATCAAGAAGATGGAACGCGATATGAACATCCCTGAAAAAATAGACGTCATCCAAGATGAGGACATTCCTAAAATGGTTCGATTTGCCATGAAAGAGGGCAACCCGCTTTATCCTGTTCCTGTTATCTGGGGGAAGGAGGAGTTTGTAAGAACCATAGAGCGCATTCGTTCGAAAGATAGTAAGAGAGCTTATTTCATCAGCAAAAAATGTATAGGCTGCACCCTTTGCGCCAGAAACTGCCCCGTGTTTGCCATCGAGGGGAAACCGAAGGAAAGACACGTCATCAATCCGAAACGTTGCATTGAATGCGGTGTATGCGCCAATATGTGCAACGTGGGAGCCATACTTGATGCGGACGGGAGGGCCGCGAAGAAAAAACCAAAGCAGGAATGGAAAAAACCTGTGATCGACGAAGAGCTTTGCAGCGCTTGTTCCATCTGCGTCCAAGCCTGCGGGAAGAATTGTATTCGTATTTCATCTCCGAAGTATAAAGGTGACATTAATGTTCATGCTTATCTTGAAAATGAAAAACAGTGTGTCGGATGTGGCGTATGTGCCTTGCGTTGTCCGTTACACGCCATCACGATGAAGGGCGGTGAAGAATAAGCATGGGACATCCGAAATTGAGATTGCCGAAGTATGCCATCATTGATTTAACGTCGGGAACAGCAGCCGATTACCCCATCTCAGAGGAATTGTATAAAAAATATATCGGCGGCAAATCTCTGGGTTCAAGGCTTTTGTTTGATTTAGCGCCGCCACGTGTTGACCCGCTTTCGGCGGACAATGTGCTCATCGTCAACACAAGTCCTATGACCGGCACCGGAGCTGCCTCGACGAGTCGTTTCAATCTGTCATTTAAGAATGTCCTGACGGGCGGTATTGCGACGAGCAACTGCGGCGGCACATTCGGCATCATGCTCAAGGCGGCAGGCTATGACGGCATCATCTTAAAAGGGAAGGCGGAGCGTCCATCCTACATCGAAATTGTAGACGGTGCGATCAGTTTGAAGAATGCTGAACATCTGTGGGGTATGAATACAGAGGAAGTCCAGGAGCAGTTTGAACCGCATTGGGGCAAACTGGTAATCGGACCCGCTGGCGAGAACCTTGTGCGATATGCCAGTGCTGTTTCAGGCGAGCGTGTTGCCGGCCGCTGCGGCGCAGGCGCGGTAATGGGTTCTAAGAAGATTAAGGCGATCATCGCTTTTGGCACGAAAAAGCCTTACATCTACGACAAGGAAAAATTTGATCAATATAACAAAAAATATATTCGACTCCTAAGAGATCATCCTGTTACGGGGGAGGCGCTGCCAAAATACGGTTCCGCCTATTTTCTGAAAAATACGAATGCTTCGCATTCGCTGCCGACGAAGAATTTTAAGATGGGGAAGTATGAGGACGCAGAGATGATAACAGGCGAAGCTTTAGCGGATACGTCTCTTACAAGAAATAGTGGCTGCGTCAGCTGCCCCATTCGCTGCGAGCGCAGAGTGATGGTATACGGTAAAGAGGTTAAAGGTCCCGAATATGAAACGGTCGGCCTTCTCGGAGCCAATATTCTGAACAATGATCTTGATTTGATCAGCGAGTTAAATTACCTAGCCGACATATACGGTATGGACTCCATTTCGCTTGGCGGTACGCTCGCTTTTGCGATGGAATTGAAAGAAAAGAATCTAGCCGATTTCGGTTTAAACTTCGGTTCGAAAGAGGGCATTATAGAAACGATTGACGCTATTGCTCACGGTGTCGGCACAGGGAAAGAGCTTGGACAGGGCACGAAGGTTTTAGCTGAAAAATATGGCGGAGATGACTTTGCCATTCACGCCAAAGGCTTGGAGTTGGCGTCTTATGAGCCGCGAACATCGGTCGGTATGGGATTGGGTTATGCCACGTCGAATAGGGGCGGCTGCCATCTCAACGGCGGGTATCTTGCTCTCGTGGAAACCGTCATGCTTTCTGTTGATGCGCAGACGCCCAAAGGAAAGGCGGAGCTCACCGTTCTTTTCCAAAACATGATCGAGGCGATTTCTGTTGCCGGGTACTGTCTTTTCACCGCCATAGCGGTCCTTCCAGGCCCTTTGCTTAAGTTGGGTCCAGCGCATCCTGTAAGTCGATTTGTCAACAAAATCCTGATTGGAGTCCGTTTTATTCTCGGGTCGCTGTGGAAGTTCATGCCGAAATTGCTCCCTTTCAACATGCTCTATCTTTTGCCGCATTCAGAATCGTTGAAACTTGTCACAGGCATGCCGATAACTTCAGGCAAGTTCTTACAAATTGGAGAGAGATGCTTCAATATCGAACGCCTTTTTAATCTCAGAGAGGGCTTAACAGCGGAAGACGACGATCTTTCTGCGAGGCTGACAAAGACACCTCAAGATCTGGATCGGCCCGACACGATCGTTCCGCTGGATAAGATGTTGCCGAAGTATTATAAGGTGCGTGGTTGGGATGAAAACGGCGTTCCTAAGAAGAAAAAACTAAGACAGCTTGGTATAGATATCGACATAAATATATGAGGCGGGGATGGCTTTATTCGGAATGGAAAGATTAAACGACTGCACCGGCTCGATGTAAAAGTGTGAGGCTAAGTGTGAGGGACATAATATGGCGAATATAAAATACTTTGGAAAATTGCGTACACTATGCGGCAAGAACGAAGACCGCATTGCCGCCAATAACCTCACGGAACTTTTGCGTGCGATTCAAAAGCTCTACGGCAAAGAGGCAAAAAAAGCTGCAAAGGCGGCTCTTATCACGGTCGATGGCGATAAAATCCTTTCAATCCGAAAGACAGCACTATCTGACGATTCAAAAGTCTCCTTTTACCCTGTTTAATTCTGTCATACAAGTCTTCGGTACAAGATTGCTCCGATGATTTCTTTAATACATCGATATTATTCCTTTGATTAAGGTTGAATGCCTGATTAAACTGGACGACCCGCGATTCTCACTGTCCAAGTTACTTTGGCATTCAGCTTTCCTTCGTTTAAGACGAGCTGCTCAAGGAAAGCCGCTCAGGATATGTGTAATCTGTGTTATGATATTTAGCGGTATTCTAGTTCGAATATCAGTCGTTTTTTTGCACAAACTGCTCTGAGCAGAGTATTGGCAAAGTTGATTTCTTGCACGCGTTACGTTGCAAGTAAAAAAGTTCAAATAGAAGCGTAAAAAAGATTAGCTTCAAAAAAATGTTACAAGGAGTTCACATCATGAAAAAAGAGTCGCTAGATCGCCTTTTTAAACCCGATTCGGTAGCCATCATCGGTGCTTCATCTAAGCCCGGCAAAATTGGTTATGCCGTTGTCGAAGCGTTAAACGAGGGAAAGTATGAAGGAAAAATCTTTCCCGTAAACCTCAGAGAAAAGGAGATACTCGGTCATAAAGCCTATCCGGCTATCGGCGATATCCCGGAGAAGGTTGACCTCGCGGTTATTTCGATTCCCGCAAAATTTGTCCCCGATACAGTTGAAGAATGCGGTAAAGCAGGGGTCGGCGGGGTCAGTATCATCACATCCGGCTTCAGCGAGGTCGGAAACCATGAAGCGGAGCAGCGCATACTGGAAATTGTCAAACGTTACGGAATGCGCATGATGGGTCCGAACATCATCGGCACGCTGAGCAATTCGCATAAGCTCAACGCCTCCTTTGCGCCGATGTTGCCGCTTCCCGGAAAGAGTGCTTTGATTTCACAGTCGGGCGCTCTTTTGATTGCGTTGGATGCGGGGACGTATCTTCGCGGCGTCGGCTTTGACAAATTGTTTTCTCTTGGGAACATGGCTGATGTGGACTTTGCCGATATCGTGGAATGGTTGGACAAAGATGATTTTACCAACAGCATCGCACTTTATATCGAGGGGATGAGCAAGGGCCGTCGTTTCATGGAAGTCTGCCAAAAATGCAGCAAACCGGTCATCGCTTTGAAGTCCGGTGTTTCCTCGCACGGTGCCGCCGCCGCGGCCTCCCATACCGGTTCGCTGGCGGGTGCGGCGAAAGTATATGGCGCGGCTTTCCGTCAGGCCGGTGTTGTAGAAGCCGAAAGCTTGAATCACCTCTTTGACCTCACACAGGCCTTTCAACTTCAGCCGCCCATGCAAGGCGACAACCTTCTTATTGTTACAAATGGCGGAGGCGTCGGCGTTCTGGCGACGGATTCCGCTGAACGTTACGGCATTCCGCTGAAATTCTTGCCGGATGATCTCCAAGTCGAAATGAAGAAATATATGCCCGATTTCGGATCTGCTAAAAATCCCGTCGACATCACCGGACAAGCAGGTCTTGAAGGTTATCAGAAGAGCATTGAATTTGGGCTCAAACAAGAGTGGGTCGATGGTTTGGCCGTGCTTTATTGCGAAACGGCCGTCACCAATCCGATGGAGATCGCCGAAGGCATCTATAACGCTGTGAAAGCGGCCGGTCCTGTGATGGACTATAAACCCGTCGCCGTCGCTTTTGTTGGCGGCGAAAGAAGCGCTGAGGCGGTGCGCTGGCTTATCGACAACGGCATTCCCGCTTATGACGATCCGAATCGCGCTGTCAGCGCGTTGAGCGCTTTGCGTCATTACGCGCGGATGCAGGAAGAAAAAGTCGGCATGACACAGATGGTGCCGGCGGTCGATGGCGCTTATGAGAAAGCGCTCGCCATCATCAAAGGCGCGCGTGAAAGCGGTCGCGACGCGCTCACTGAAGTTGAAGCGAAAGATGTCTTTGCCGCGTATGGCCTGAATGTTACCAAAACGACACTCGCGAAAACAGAAGATGAAGCGGTGGCCATGGCTGAAGATATCGGCTATCCGATCGTGATGAAGATCGTATCTCCTGACATTCTCCATAAATCGGATGCCGGCGGCGTGGTCGTCAACATCAAGAACGAGCAGATGGTGCGTGACGCCTATAAGAGGATTCTCGACAATGCGATTGCTTATGATCCCGATGCCGACATTTATGGCGTCGCCGTACAGGAGATGGCGCCCTCGGGAACAGAAGTTATCTTAGGTTCTACAACGGATCCCGCGTTCGGTCCCGTGCTCATGTTCGGTCTTGGCGGCATTTTCGTTGAAGTGTTGAAAGACGTGACGTTTGCCGTATGCCCCGTGTCTGAAGCACAGGGGATGAAGATGCAATCACAAATCCGCGGTGCGGGTATCTTGAAAGGAGCTCGCGGTGAAGCGCCGCGCGATCAAGAAGCCATGGCGGAACTCATCGCGCGTTATTCAACGATGATGTACGATCTTCGAGATGAGATCAAGGAATCAGATGCGAACCCCGTTATGCTGTATGAGCAGGGGAAAGGCCTTAAAGTGGTCGATGCGCGCATCATTCTAACATAAGTTATTAAAAAAATTGAATGTCTTAATCAAAAGGGGCAGTCTCAAATGAGGTTGCCCCTTTTGATGAATACAGGAAGTTACTTCTAACAGAATCATCAAAAAAGTGACTCTAAATGATCAAATCTAGGTTTTGGTATGAAAATCTGAAATCGGGTGCAGAATAGGGTGCAGAAATCTGACGATGAGTAGGATTAGAAAAACTTAAACCGCCGAGATGTTGTCGTACCGGCGGTTTCGTTGTGGTGATCCACCGGGGACTCGAACCCCGGGCCCCTTGATTAAAAGTCAAGTGCTCTACCGTCTGAGCTAGTGGATCGTTTGGCTGGGATGGCAGGACTTGAACCTGCGAATGCGGGAGTCAAAGTCCCGTGCCTTTACCACTTGGCTACACCCCAACGTCTTATAAGCCAAATATGGGGTGGAATATGGGACTTGAACCCACGACCTCCAGGGCCACAACCTGGCACTCTGACCAACTGAGCTAATTCCACCATCTCATTCAGAAAAGGCTCCATGTATTCTAGCAAGCGATTTTGACGCTGTCAAGGATTTGACGGGAGGCGCCAAAACGTGGGAAACTTAGGAGGAAAGGGCAAGGTATATGAGTCAAACTTACGATAATACAAGCATTTCTCAACTTAAAGGTCCGGATCGTGTCAGACTGCGGCCGGGCGTCATGTTCGGATCCGATGATCTGCGCGGATGTCAGCAGGCGTTCTTTGAGATCTTATCGAATTCGATCGATGAGGCGCGCGAGGGGCACGGCAAAGTGATCTCGATACGGCGCTATGAAGATTATTCGATTGAAATTACCGATCGCGGACGCGGCATTCCGCTCGATTTCAACCCGAATGAGAAACGTTACAACTGGGAACTCGTCTATTGCGAACTTTATGCCGGAGGCAAGTATAAGACCAACCTTGGCATGAACTATGAATACAGTTTGGGACTAAACGGCCTCGGCGCCTGTGCCACACAGTACGCGTCGCGCTGGTTTGATGTCTCCGTCTATCGTGACGGGTACCTGTATGAATTGCATTTTGAGCGCGGAGTCAATATCGGCGGACTTAAGAAAACAGAAACGAATCGAACGACGACCGGTACGACACAGCGTTGGCTTCCCGACGACGATGTCTTTACCGATATCGAAATTCCTTCATCGTATTTTATAAGCACGCTCAAGCAACAGGCCGTCGTGAATAGGGGCGTAACATTTGAGTTCACAGATGACGTCGAATCGATTAAGGAAACCTTCTGTTATCCGGAGGGCATTCTCGGCATGGTAGAGGAAATGAACGAGAATGGTCTCACTAAAGCTGCGTACTTTACCGGTGAGGGCAGAGGTCGTGATCGGAAAGATCGCGATGATTACAATGTCAAGTGCGAAGTGGCCTTTGCGTTTAACAATAATGTCAACAGCCTGACGTATTATCACAACTCATCTTGGCTTGAATACGGCGGCTCGCCTGATCGCGCGATTCGATCGGCATTTCTTTCGGAATTTGACGCTTTTTTGAAAGACGAAGGTAAATATCGCGCCAACGAACCCAAAATCACATTTGGCGACATTGAAGAAAGTCTTATCCTGATCACCAGCTCGTTTTCAACGGTCACAAGTTACGAAAACCAGACGAAGCGTTCCATTAACAATCGATATATTCAGCGTTTCATGACGGATCTCATCCGTCGGAATGTACATGTGTGGTTTCTTGAGCATCGTGAGGATGCTCTCCGCGCCGCCGATCAAGTGCTGCTTAACCGGCGAAGCCGTGAAAAAGCCGAGAAGACGCGTTTAACCGTCAAGAAAAATCTTATGCAGCAGCTCGATGTTTCGACTAGGGTGCGTCTCTTCGTCGATTGTCGTACGCAGGATGTCAGCAAGCGCGAGCTATATATCGTTGAAGGCAACTCCGCCTTGGGATCGGTTAAGATGGGTCGCGATGCGGAGTTTCAGGCTGTCATTCCCGTCCGGGGGAAGATTTTGAACTGTCTTAAGGCTGATTATCAGGCGATTTTCAAGAATGACATCATCATGGATCTTATCAAGATCTTAGGCTGCGGTGTCGATCTGCCGAAAAAGTACAGCAAAAATATCCTTCCATTTGACATTGAAAAGTTGCGCTGGAATAAGGTCATCATCTGTACGGATGCGGATGTTGACGGTTTTCAGATTCGAACTTTGATCCTAGCGATGTTCTATAGGTTGACGCCCGAACTGATTCGCCAACAAAAGATCTTTATTGCCGAATCACCGCTTTATGAGATTACGCATCGATTAAAACATATTGATCGCACGTATTTCGTTTACTCCGATCAGGAAAAAAATGAGCTGCTTTCGTCGCTTACTGACGGTTCCGTCCATATTCAGCGCTCCAAAGGTCTCGGCGAGAACGAGCCGGAGATGATGTGGGATACTACAATGAATCCCAAGACACGTCGACTTGTCGCCGTGATGCCGGAAGATGAAGAGACGATGGAGTCTACATTTAATTTGCTGCTTGGAAGTGACGTTTCGGGTCGTCGCACATGTATTGAGGAAACAGGACATCTCTATCTTGAGATGCTCGATGTCGGTTAGTTGCAGCCGCTCCGAATGTAGCTTGAAAGTCCCTGTATAATTGATTTTTGGGTGTTTGCATGTCAACACTCCCGTCTTGACGAAGAAAGGAACGAAGGCGTCATGCCAGCTAAAAAACGCAAAAAAGAAGCCGGAGATCTAAAAGGCGCTTTCATCGAGCAGCCGGTTTCGACCACGCTTTACGATAACTATATGCCGTACGCGATGAGCGTTATTGTGTCGCGCGCGATTCCGGAGATCGACGGCTTTAAACCGTCACACCGAAAATTGTTATATACGATGTACACGATGAATCTGCTCAGCGGCCACCGCGCAAAATCTGCGGACGTTGTCGGACAGACGATGAAGCTTAATCCTCATGGCGATCAAGCCATTTACGAGACGATGGTTCGACTGACGAGAGGCAACGGCGCGTTGCTTCATCCTTGGATCGATTCCAAGGGCAACTTTGGCAGTGTGACATCGCGCGACATGCAGTACGCCGCGTCGCGCTACACGGAAGTCCGTCTTGACCCGTCTTGTGAGGCACTATTCTCCGGTCTTTCTAAGCAAGCTGTCGATTTCGTTGACAACTATTCCGGCACCATGAAAGAGCCGCTGTTGCTTCCGGCGACGTTTCCGACGATTCTAGTCAACAACAATCAAGGCATTGCGGTCGGTATGGCGAGTAATATTTGCTCATTTAACTTAAAGGAAGTCTGTGAGGCGACGATCGCGCTGATCGATGACCCGGAGGCCGATCTTTTGGATTATATGCCTGCGCCCGATTTCTCAACGGGCGGTTATATTATCTACGACCGCGACCAGATGCGCGAAATTTATAAGACGGGAAGAGGATCGTTTCAGCTTCGCGGCGCGGTGGACATCAATCGCAAAGAACGCAGGATTGAAATCAGAGAAATTCCCTATACGACGACGATCGAAGCGATCATTGAAGACATCGCTGACGGTATGAAGTCGGGACAATATAACGATGTCGTCAACGTGCGCGATGAGACAGACCTGAACGGGCTTTGCATTACTGTCGAATACCGCGCTTCGACCGATGCCGATGTGTTGCTCCACAGGCTCTTTGAGAAGACGCCGTTGCAGAGTTCTTTTTCATGCAACTTTAATGTGCTGATCAACGGACAGCCGAAAGTTCTCGGCGTACGCGAAATTCTCAACGAATGGATTCTTTGGCGCAGCGGCTGCATTGTCAGAGAGGCTAAATATGATGCGGCGCGCATGCGCGACAGGCTTCATCTTTTACGCGGTATGGAGAAAATTCTGCTCGATATCGACAAGGCCATTGCCGTCATCCGCCTTACGGAATCTGAAAAAGAAGTGGTGCCGCGCCTGATGCAAGCGTTCGATATCGATGAGGTGCAGGCGGAAAACGTCGCTGATATCAAACTCCGTCACTTGAACCGAGATTACATTTTGAAGCGGCTCCGTGATATCGATATTTTGGAAAAAGACATCGCCGATCTTGAGCGCCTGATCGGAAGTAAAACGCGTATCCGAAATAAAATAAAAGCGCAACTTGCAGATGTGGCCAAAAAGTATGGTCGCGAGCGCAAAACACAACTGATCGAGCCGGACGACATTGAAATACCGGAAGAGGAAGATTTGATTCCGAATTACAATATGCGCCTTTATTTGACGCAAGAGGGCTATATCAAAAAGCTTGCCTTGACATCGCTGCGCGGCAATTTTGAAATTAAAGTTAAGGAAGGCGATCGGCTCATCCAAGAGATTGAGTCGACGAACCATTCCGAATTGCTTTTCTTCACGGATAAGGCGCAGGTCTACAAGCTCAAAGCCTGGGAAATCGAGGATCACCGGCCGTCTTTGCTGGGTGAGTATTCACCCAATCTTCTCGACCTCGATGAGGATGAACGTGTCGTGTTTATCCATTCCGTTGAGGATGATCAGTTTGTCGGCGAATTCCTGTTTGTATTTCAAAACGGCAAGGGTGTGCGCGTCGATGTGGTCCACTACGAGACGAAACAGCGTCGAAAGAAACTTGTCAACGCTTACAGTGACGCATCGTCCCTTATCGGCATGGCTTTTGTACCGCCCGAAGAGGATCCGATATTTGCCATTCGTTCGAAAAAGAATAAATTACTCGTCTTTTCATCGTCCTTGATCGTTCAGAAAGCGACGCGTCAAGCGCAAGGTGCGACGATCTTGCGATCCAAGAATGACGTTGTGGTAAGTTTTCTGACCGAAGCGGATCTCCATTTTGTCGAGGATCTCCAGTATTACAAGATTGCGAAGATTCCGACAGCCGGCAGATATATTCGTGAAGAGACAATAGAAGCGCGACAATTGTCGCTTATGGACAATGTTTAAGCGTTCCGACAAGAAGTCGGGCATCGCGACCACGCCCCGTTCCGCTGCTCGAGCACGTCAACGGCGGACGATCGCGGTCGCCTTGGCGGCACTTGTGTTCGCCATCGCGTTGCTTTGGCTTGTCCTGAGAAAGAACGACCCTGTTGTGCCATACACATGGCGTGATTTCGAGAGTGTTTTCGAGCGTGGCGACGACGACCGGGTGATCGCAATGTATGACGAAGTGAGACTTTTTCGTGCTCATCATATCTCTTTCGAGGAGTCTTCTGTTCAATCGGTGATCGCCGAGGCCGATCAGCTCATCGAACGTGTGGAAGATGAGGTTGCTTCGCGAGGCAAGGTTCTTCTATCAAAGGCGGCTCAAGGTGAGCGTTGGACGCCTAAAGAGACATACCGCATGGCGCGCTATTCGCCGATAGCGATGACCTCTTTTACCGAATATATTAACGGTGTTATCGCGGATTATCTTGAGGGCAATATCGACGAGAACACGATCCTCCGATTCGCAGACAATGTGCTCAGTGTCGTTCCTTTCCGACAAGAGTTCGGCTCTTTTTTTGGTGAAGAAGCCACGATGACAGCGGCGCGCGAAGTGATCGACAAAGTCCTCAAGGCGGGGGTCGATAAGTATCGCGACGAACAGCTTACGCTGCTTGACGGTATGCGGAGCAACAATACATTCAAAACGGTAAAACCTCTTGTTCATTACGTTCGTGACAAAATGTGGGAGATCAAACGGATGTATTACGGGGAGCTCATGCCTGAGATTCGTGATCACATGTCTCATGAGCAAACGTACGATGCGGAGCAGCGAATCAAGCGCCTCATTCGGTGGTTTCCGGAAGATGAAGAACTGCTTTCGTTCCAATCCGTATGCAAAGAAGTGAATCCTGAGCGCGTCATTTTCTGGCGTGATCCGGTCGAGCACCTTTCAATCAAACCCCTGATCGCCGATCCTGACCGCGCGTTTGACGGCGATGTATTTCAGCCGGCGGCCGATAGGGATCTTGTTCTGATCTCGGAATTGGAACGCGCGCTCGATACGCTCTACCAAAAAGATTACGTTTTAGTCGATGAACGATCGCTCGTGAACGAAAATGGCCAGTTGCGCCATGTGCCCGTTCCGGAAGGCAAAAAACCGCTCGTTTTGGTGTTGGAAGATTTCTATGCGTCAGGCCCGCGCACCGAGAGCGGTATCGCTCACCGGCTTGAACTCGACGATGAAGGTCGGATAATCGGTGTCGTACTCGATTTAGACGGTACGGAACGTCGTAATCGATCTTACACGGCGATCGGTGTCATTGAAGCGTTTATTGATCAGCATCCCGATTTTTCATTCAATGGAGCAAGGGGAACGATCGCGATCGTGGGACAGTTCGGGTTGTTCGGTTACCCTGTGGCACAGGTCCAGGATCTTGCGTGGCAATACAACGCCACAAACCAAGGATCAGAAGACATTAAACCTGTGTCTTCGGATTATGAAGGAAACCGTGGCGTCGTGACAGCAATCCTTGAGGCGCTTCATAGAAAGAACTGGAACATCGCTTCCGGGAGTTACCATCGCCTTTCTATTCCATTTTCGTCGGAGCAGGATATCTTCGAAGACTTCCAAATGTGGGAGCGCTGGATCGAACCGTACACGGACGACGTGTGGGCCTTTTATTATCCTTTTGGCGAGCACGCCGAGCTTTATCCCAAAAGAACAGCTGTATTGAAAGAACAGGGGTTCATTCTCCATTCCGGTTACGGACCGACGCCCTACCGGCATCAAAGCGATGGCTACCTCTACGTATCACGTGTACTGCTTTCAGGACATAACCTGCGTCATGCGAAAGCATCCGGCCTTGACCGGCTCATGAGCGGGAATGTGATCCTCGATACGGGTGCACGGCGTTAACGGACGTTTCATACGCCTTGGTTGATCTGCAAAATTAACCCTTACTAGGTTCGTGCGCGCACGAACTCAATAAAACGTAACGCCTCGTTGAAATATGGACTTGAAATAGGTTCGTGCACGTACGAACTCAATGCCTCTTTCTTCTTAGGTTAATAATGTCGGTCATCGATTGGGGCGGGCATGTGACCTCAACGCTTTACCGCATGAATTTTGATTTGTCGTCCAGGTTTTTCTTGAAAAAAGTGCGGTAAAGTGCCGACACGGCGCGCGTTTTGTCGTGAGCCCGTACCATAAATATTAAGCTGATTTCGAAATAGTCCAAGATAACCGTCTCGATATTGATACGTTCCTCAGCGAGTGCGCAGGTTGCCTCTGCCAGTACGTCGATGTTGTCGCGTATGCCTTCGCCGACCATCATGATGATGGCAAGACCGCGTGTCACAATGACATCGCTGATATCGAGTTCTTCTTTGAGACGTTCACGGATCCTTTGTTCTTTCTCAAGTGTCAGATCTTCATCGCGCACGATGATGCTCACGGAGTCTATTCCGGTGGGGACGTGATGGACGTTGATCGATTCATCTACGAAAAAGCGAAGAATGCGGTAAAGGATGCCGATCTCCTGATTGATGAGGACGCGGCGAAGACTTAACGCTACGAATTGGTCCGATGCGGCGATGCCAGTGATGGCGCGCTCAATATGCGTGCGCTCCGGAATAACCTTCGTGCCTGGAGCGGTAGGATTATTTGTGTTGCGGATGTGAACGGGAATGCTTTGTTCGATTACGGGTTCAAGTGCCTCGGGATGCAATATGGAAAAACCCATGTATGCCAGTTCGCGCATTTCGCGGTAACTGATTTCCAAGATGGGTGCTGTCGGCTCAATGATCTCCGGATTGACGGAGAATACGCTGTCACGATCCGTCCAGTTTTCGTATAATTTCGCGCCGGTCGCTTTTGCCAATACGGATCCGGTGATGTCAGAGCCGCCGCGTGAGAACAACACCGTACGCCCTTGTTCGTCAATGCCGAAAAAACCGGGGACGCACAGGATTTCTTCCGTCCACTTAAGATGTTCGAGATGAAGATACGTTTGAGGGAGGATGGACATTCTGCTATCGGATGAGGAGACGAGGAGTCCCGCTTTTCTGGGATCGACCATGCGAGCCGGTATGCCCATGCTCCGAAGACAGGCGGTGGCGATGGTGGCGGATGCTATCTCTCCTGCCGCGATGAGGTCTGCACGCGTCCAAGGTTTTTTGATATCCACGTTTTGCGCGAGTGTCATGATATCGTCGATCAATTGATCGGGCAATGTATCGGGAAGAGAAAGTCCGGTGCAGATAGAGCGAATCTGCTCATCGATCGCGTTTACGATGTCGGTGTCGACATGGCCTTCTTTTTCTATAGTATCGGCAAGGCCGATCAGTCGATCCGTCAGCTTAATATCACCCGGAACGGATGAACGTTTGCCTGGGGCGGAGACGATCATGATTTTCCTTCTCGGATTGTCGCGCATAATGGCGCAGACTTTTTGAAATTGTGAGGCATCTGATAGTGACGATCCTCCGAATTTACAAACAATCACAAAGTTTGTCCTTTCTCTTTCAGGATTTTCCAATGGCGGTATCCGCCAAGCAGGATTAAGCATTTTTCGATATGGCGTTTCAGACGAATCTGAATAATTTCATGCTTTGCTCGCTGTTTTGTCAGGATAATATTCATTCCCAAGCGGCGGGCGCACAGGACATCTGTCAGGAGCTGATCGCCTACCATCAAGATCTCGTGCGGTTGCCAATTGTTTTCCGCGATGTAGGATTGGATGATAGCTGTCGAAGGCTTTTTTGCTTTAGGTATACAATCTGAAGGAACCGACGCGGCAAACGCGAGCGCGCGTTCAGACTCGGCATTAGAGACGATAACAGGCGTAAGTCCGGCCTCACGAATGCGGGCGACAAGTTGCTTCGTGTAAGTATCGGCTTGGTGCGATCCGTCGATAGCAAGCGTGTTGTCAAGGTCAAGAAACACGGCGCGTATCCCCGCGTCGCGTAATTTTTCATACGGGATGACATCCGGCGAGGCAACGATCGCGTCGGGGAAAAAAGAAGCGCGAACGCGCGCTCTTCCTTTTGGGGCAGCGCTATTCCCTGAAAAATGGTTTGCTCTCGAAGTCGTCGTCATCCTGCTGTTGTCACACATCTTTATTGTTCTTTCCGCAATATTTACTCTTTTCCGTCTACTTTACCAGAAAAAGAATATACTCGTTTTAAAATGCGTTTTCGTTCGCCAAAGAAGCCCTGTCTTTTTGTCTTACGAATGGCAACGCTATGCCGTGATTCGAGAATATCTATCTAAATGTATCATCTGAAAAGCGGTGTCGCGATTTTGCAAGACAGCACATCATGTGACAGCTTTTACTTGCGGCATTCGGCGCATTGTCATAATATACGAAGTACAAGTTTACCTAAAATAAAGTTTCATACTGAACACGGAGGTATGTATGATCAGTGCGGGCGATTTTCGAAATGGAACAACTTTTGTGATGGACGGACAACCTTGTCAGGTTGTCGAGTTCCAACATGTGAAACCGGGGAAAGGCTCAGCGTTTGTCCGCGTTAAATACAAGAATTTGGAGACGGGCAGTGTCGTTCAAACGACTTTTAACCCTTCCGACAAATATGATCCGGTGTCCCTTTCCCGACGCGATATGGCGTACATATTCAAGGACGAGAATCTCTACTATTTTATGGATCAGGAAACGTATGAGCAGATCCCTATCGGTGCCGACATGCTGGAAGAAGGTCTACCCTTCCTCAAAGAGGGTATGGTGGTACGTGTGATGTTCTGGGAAGGGAAGATCCTTCAGGTGGAGTTGCCGAACATCGTGGAGCTGAAGATCACTGAATGTGAGCCGGCTGTCCGCGGCGACACGGCACAGAACGCTACAAAAAATGCTGTTCTGGAAACGGGTGCGGAGATTCGCGTGCCGCTGTTTATTAACCAAGGCGAAGTCGTGCGCATTGACACGCGTACGGGAGCTTATCTGGAGCGCGCCTGACCATGGATCATCACGGCAGGACGTATTCGATTAAAGGTGAGCGCGCGATGTCGCAAGGTTTTATCGCGCAATACGCCGCCAAAGCCGCCGTCCATACGGAGGGTGTTTGCTCATTGAATACGGGCATCGTGACGAGCATTAAAGAAGCGATCGGTCTCGAGCACGAAGGGCACGGAGTACGTGTGGTTTTTAGAGGTGATGATTCGGACGATGTTATCATCACCGTGTATATAGACGTACGGTTCGGCTATGTCATGCCGGAAGTGGCGTGGTCGGTACAAGAACGCGTTAAAAAGGACGTGGAACGTTATACCGGACTCAATGTCGACGCGGTCAATGTTCACGTCATGCGCGTGCTGGAGGATAAGACAAAAGGTGAAAGCCGCGATGCCGAAGAGGCTGTCGGTGACGTAACCGGGGAGGTGCGGCAGTGAACCGCTGGACACGATTTATACTCATTGTTTTTTCTTTTATCCTCGCGGTCGTTTTTCTGCTGTCGCTTTCGATGATCGCGAGCAACAGAATCTTAGAAGGCGTCGTGACGCTGATCGTGGACATCGTACAGAGGCAACCTGCGCGCACGATTGCGCTGGTGGTAGGAATCGTCGGTCTTTTGATCACGGTGATCACACTGGTTTTGACGATTCTGTCAGGACGTTTGCGTCGGACTCGCGTTCGTGAGAACGAAATCGGTCAAATTGAAATCGGCGTCGAGGCGATTGAAAGCATTGCTCTGAACGCGGCAAAAGCGTCGCAATCTGGTGTAAAATCTTCCAGAGCTCGTGTTTCACCGTATAAGGATGGGAAACTTTCGATTCTTCTTGTCATTCAGGTGTATCCCAATGTCGAGATTCCTATCATGATGGCGCGTGTCCAAGATCGCGTTAAGAAGGATGTAGAAAAATATACCGGCATCGAAGTCGGTCAAGTGCGTGTCCGTGTGCATCGTGTCGAGGCGATTTCGCCGCGTGTGGAGCGCTAACTTTCATGGCTCTTTTTGACAACAAGCCGCCGCGACAGGATGACCGTCCTAACCTTACACCGGGCGTGATAGGAGCCATCATCGGTTTTTGTTTTGCGTTGCTTTGGGTCATTTTTGGCATTTGGAAACTCCTTTTTATTCTGATTCTCGCGGCGCTAGGTTACTACATCGGTTATCGCTTTTTCAGCGACAGGGAGTCGATACGCAAGTTGATCGATAAACTCTTTCCTCCGGGCAAGTTCCGCTGAAAGGTGGTTCGTTCATGAGTCGTCATCATGCGCGCAAACAGGCGTTGTCGCTTTTATATCAGCTGGCCATTCGTCCGGATAGGGAGGAAGAGCAGCGTCAGCGATTCATCGAGGAATACCCGATCGAACCCGAAGATGACGCGCTATATTTTAATCGTCTGGTCGACGGCGTTCTTGAACATCAGGACGATATTCGATCGATTATCTCAAAATACCTTCGCGGCTGGACGCTCGATCGCCAAGAGATTATTGATGTTGCGATTTTGAGCATCGGCGTTTTTGAGCTTTTATTCGACGCTGAGGTGCCGACGGAAATTGCCATCTCCGAGGCTGTCATTCTCGCAGACACCTATGGCACTGACCAATCGCGCCCATTTGTCAACGCCGTGCTGGGCAATGTCGATCGATTTGAGAAAAAACGTGTGCCTCAACACGGTGAGGTCAAATCCGGCAAGATACGACAACGAAGTGAGGAAGCGCATGGGTGAGCCGCTTTCTGTTCTTGAGTTCAATACACGTATAAATCAGCTTTTTCGATCTGATCCAAACCTTTCTCGAGTGGCGGTGCGCGGCGAGATATCAGGCTATAAACGCTATCCTTCCGGCCATGCCTATTTCACATTGAAAGATAAAGAGGCCGCCGTGTCCTGCGTGTTGTTTCGAAGCAGGTCGGCTTACGCACCTGCGCGCATAACGGAGGGCATGAAGGTCGTCATTCAGGGCGCGCCCAACGTCTACGACAAGACGGGGCGTTTTCAGCTCGTTGCTGAGTCTATCCGTGAGGAGAAGGGCGTCGGCGATCTGTATCGTCAATTTTTAGAGTTAAAAGACAAACTGGAGAAGGAAGGCCTTTTTGCTCAATCGAGAAAAAAACCGATCCCTTTTATTCCGAAACGCGTGGTCGCGGTGACATCGTCTCAAGGCGCCGTCATTCGCGATATGATTCATGTCATACAGCGTCGTTTTCCAGGCATGCGTCTGATTTTAGTCGAAACACCCGTTCAAGGGGCGGGCGCGGAGCACGTGATCGCTTCTGCCATTGAAACGGTCAACCGCCTTCGTTTAGGCGACGTGATCATTGTGGGGCGCGGCGGAGGCTCTTTGGGAGACTTGCAGCCATTTAATGAAGAGGTCACGGCTCGTGCGATTGCCGCATCGTCCATTCCTGTCATTTCGGCCGTCGGCCACGAGACTGACTACACGATCGCGGATTTTGTCGCCGATTTGCGTGCGCCGACGCCATCTGCCGCAGCAGAACTTGCTGTGCCGGTCAAATCGGAATTGCTTCAACGTTTGGATGAACGAGCGGCGGAGCTTGAGCAGGCGATGTTCAACCGGCTTCTTGTTGAGGAACGACATGTCACGTCGCTTGCCAATCGACCGGTATTGCAAAACCCTTGTGCTGTCGTCGATCGTCATGCTTTGCGACTGGACTATCTTTCGCGCGAACTTAGTCACGCATATGAAAAGCGTTTTACGCGGGAAAATCATATGGTGGAGCGTTTGTGCCGTCGACTCAAAGAAAGTGTTCGACAATACCTCAGTAGGGTTTTCTATCAACACACGGCGCTTCGCCGGGCGCTTGAAGCACTTTCGCCTTACGCGATTCTTTCCAGAGGATATGCTGTTTTAAAAAAGAAGGACGGGGACTGGGTGACACGTGCAGCCGCCCTGCATACAAAAGACGCTGTCGAAGCGCTTTTCAGTGACGGATCTGTAGAACTTGAGGTGACGCGACCTCTCCCCGAAGGGAATATGGGGAACGATACGCCTTAGTCACTCACCGGTTTAGGCGCAGGGCTTGAAAAGGACGTGCCCGCGCATTAAGTTGCGAAGATTTGGGGAACAATACGGATTTGAAAAGCAAATGCGGGTAGTGAAGCGGTACGCCCGTTACAGAAAGGAAAACATAATGACTTCAGGAAAGAAATCATCCAACGATCGTGTTATAGATGAACCAATAGTACAGGACACGTCGGAGCAGGCGGATTTTTCGTATGAAGAATCCGTCAAACGACTTGAAGAGATCGTGACTCTTCTCGAACGAGGCGACGCGCCGCTCGAGCAATCGATGACACTTTTTCGCGAAGGCATCGCACTCGCGGATCAATGCGCCAAAACGCTCCAAGCGATGAAAGAGGAGTTGACGGCATTGGTTGGTGAAGACGGCCGTGAAGTGCCGCTGGATATTATGGAGAATGCCTAATTGATGAGATCCGACATGAAGTATAAAATTGAAGACGAATTTGTTGAGTTTGAGCGCGCTCTGACGCGTTTTCTCACACCGGAGCACCGAAAGGACGATCCTGTTTGGCTGGCCGCGCGCTACAGTACGCTATCCGGTGGCAAACGCGTGCGCCCGCGCCTGCTGTTCATGACGTGCCGTCTTTTCAGCGACAATCTTCCGCCGGAAACGATGGCTTTCGCGGCAGCGATTGAGATGATTCATACGTATTCTCTGATTCATGACGATTTGCCGGCCATGGATGACGATGATTTTCGTCGCGGCCAACCGGCATGTCACCGACAATTCGGAGAGGCTACGGCGATTCTTGCCGGCGATCTTCTGTTAAATCGCGCTTTTGAGACGGCGTCCGCAAGTTGTATAGAAAGCGGTCGACCTGAGGCGATATCGGCGTTTTGGTGGATGGCGACGATGGCGGGCGGAGAAGGAATGATTCTCGGTCAATCGCTCGATCTTGCGATGGATGGGCGCCACCGCGAAGGGGAGATGAGAAGATACACGTCTTCCGCCACGGTGTCGGAAAAAGATGATATAACGTCCATCGAACTGGTGCGGGAAATGGTCGCTCTGAAAACGGGGTGTCTGATCCGTGCCGCCGTGGGTGCCGGCGCTCGCCTTTCCGGTGCGTCTTCCGATGACATGACGCGTCTGGATCAATTTGCCTCGTCGCTTGGACTGTTATTTCAGATTCGCGATGACATCCTAGATGTCATTTCCGATCGTGAAATGCTCGGCAAGACGATCGGCAAGGATGCGCGCGACCAAAAGAAAACGTACGTGACGGTTTTGGGCGAAGAGCAAGCGCGACAGGCGCTCGATGAGGTGACGCGCGATGCGGAAGAAGTCTTGGACGCGCTTGAAGCTGAGGGGCACAAGACAGATGAACTTCGCGACTATACGAGGGATCTTACAAACCGGATAACTTGAGTGTTGCCGGACTGACATCAACTGTTTTTCGGCAAGGCTTGAATAATAGATGGACTTTTGTCTTAAGCTTGCCATGAGAAGAAAGGGTAACGACGAGTGCAGCAGGATACGCTTCTCTCATCATTGAAATCTGTAGACGATATTGCTTCTTTATCGTACGACGATAAAGAGGTGTTGGCGGAAGATATTCGTTGCCAAATATTGGATACCGTTTCTAAAACGGGCGGACATTTGGCGCCCAATCTTGGCGTTGTCGAGCTTACGATCGCGCTACTTTCCGTTTTTGATGTGCCGAAAGACACGATCGTCTTTGACGTCGGCCATCAGTGTTACGCCTGGAAAATATTGACCGGTCGCCTCGATGCGTTTTCAACGCTTCGGCAAAAGGATGGTCTGTCCGGTTTTCCAAAACGCGAGGAGAGTCCGTATGACGCATTCAATACCGGACATTCGAGCACCTCGATCTCGGCTTGCGCGGGGATTGCCCGCGCGAAACGTTTGCGAGGTGATACGAGCCGTACTGTCGCGCTGATCGGAGACGGCGCGATTGAAAACGGATTGGCTCTTGAAGCGCTTTCGGATATTGGCGAGCACGAAGACAACGTATTGGTCATCTTGAATGACAATCAGATGTGTATTGATCGCGCTGCGGGAGGCATAGCGAATCATCTGGATCATCTTCGAACCTCAACGCGTTACTTGCGCATGAAACCGGTGTGGGAGAAGAGGCTCAATAAAATACCGCTTATAGGGCCTTCCATCGTGCGCCAATTGGCTCGCTTGAAACGTCGCTGGCGCACATTTCATCGAGAAAGCGGCATTATTTTTGAACAACTCGGTTTTCGTTATTACGGACCTGTCGACGGCCACGATTTGCGAGAACTGGAACGTCATCTGCAGGCTCTTTGTCTAGTGCGCGGACCGGTGTTGCTTCACGTTATCACGCAAAAAGGAAAAGGTTACGCGCCGGCAGAAGCGTGCCCGGAAGATTATCATGGTGTATCCGCCTTTGATCGGGAAGAAGGTGTAACATCCGGACGCACTGAGGATGCATTGAGTTTTTCCGAGGTGTTCGGAGATACGATGATGGATATCGCGGCAAAGCGTCATGAAGTGGCTGTGATTGTTGCTGCGATGACGCGAGGAACAGGTCTTTCGCTTTTTGCCGAGACGTATCCCGATCGCTTCTGGGATGTCGGCATCGCGGAAGAACATGCTGTAACGATGGCTGCCGGAATGGCGACGGCGGGCATACGTCCGGTGGTTGCCCTTTACAGTACGTTCCTGCAACGCGCTTTTGATGAAATGTTGCACGATGTTTGTTTGCAAAATCTTCCTGTCATCTTTGCCGTCGATCGCGCGGGGCTTGTTGGTGGCGACGGAGCTACGCATCAAGGCCTTTATGACCTCGCATACGCGCTTACGCTTCCGAACCTCACGGTCTTTGCGCCTGCCACCGCGCCCGATTTGAGAAGAGCGCTTAAGTGGGCGGTCAAGCACGACGGACCGGTGCTGATCCGGTACCCGAAAAGCGCCGCGTCCTCAATTGACTTATCACAGACGGTCGATGTGGCAAGCGCGCGAAGGCAAACCATTGCTCTTAGACGCGAAGGTCGCGAAATAAGGTCAGCAGACGCTGCCGGCGTGCTGAAAAAAGGACATTTCGTCGCGTCGACGCCGTTTGATTTTTCAAGAGTGTTGACACAAACGAACGTTCGTCAAACCGATGTCAAAACATCCGTCGGAGAAGCCGACTCGCTTTTTACACTTCGTCGCGTATTTTCAGGAAGCGATCTTACCGTTGTCGCGTTGGGACCTTGTGTATTAGAAGCTCAGCAAGCGTGCCAACAACTCATGACGAGCAAATCTGCTTATACCGTTGAATTGTTTTCTTGTGTCTCAGCGATGCCGTTTGATTACCAAACTGTGATACACTCTATACATAAAACAAACAAACTGCTGATTATCGAAGATAGTGTTGAACGCGGCGGATTTGGCTCAATGATCGCCGCGGAGCTTGCTAGATGCTGTCCCGGTTGTTTCGTTAATTATGCAGGTGTTACGCATCTCACCCGAGGCGCAGCGTCGCGTGAAGAATTGATCACCTTGGAAAAGCTTGACGCGACGAGTTTGGAGAAACGTATGCGCCATCTCATCGAGATGGCAAATGAGGCCGAATCTCCGCTGTGCGCTTGGTCATGAAGGGAGCCGATCGTGCGAATCGCACTTTATCCCAACCGTGATCGCGATCACGGTTATGAAATCACAAAACGTCTTGCTCAACGTATTACAGAATATGGTGCTCAAGCGGTGCTTGAAAACGATGTCGCGCCGGATCTTTCGTGTAAAGTGCCCATAGAACGCGCTTCCTATTCGACTTGCGATGTGATGATTGTCCTAGGAGGAGACGGAACCTTTCTGTCAGCAGCACATCTTGTCAGCGCGCTCCATATTCCGAAAACAGGCATTAACTTGGGCAGTGTCGGTTTTCTTCTTGAAGCGGAGCCCGGTCAGATCGATGAAGTGGTCAAAAAGTTGGTGACCGGAGATTATCATATTGAGACTCGCTCGTTGCTTGCCTCTTATTATGAGCGATTGAACGGTACACCGCATGACGTCGAGTACGCTCTAAACGACGTAGTCCTCGCGCGAGGAAACATCGCGAAGACGATTACAATCGAATTGTCTATCGATGGAGAAACAGTCGATCATATTCCGGGTGACGGCGTAATCATTGCGACGTCGACCGGTTCAACGGCTTATTCGCTTTCTGTCGGCGGTCCGATCCTCGATCCCTCATTAGAGGTGATACTTGTGTCGACGATTTGTCCTCACACTTTGCACGATCGATCGTTTGTGTTGAAATCGGACGCCGAAATTCGGTTGGCGCTTATCTCAAAAGAAGATGAAGCCTTTCTTACGGTAGACGGACGTGCGTTCTATGCCGTCGAACAAGGGGATAGTATTACGGTGCGAACAGCGCCGCACAAGTTGCCTATGATCAAGCTTTGGGAAGACGCTTTTTTCAAAAGTCTTCCCGATAAAATCCAGAAGAGAGGTGTGTCGCGATGAAGAAAACGTCTAAAAAGCAACGTCAGGCACGAATTTTACGTATCGTAAATGAAGAGACGGTAGAGACGCAGTCAGACCTTGTCGAAATGCTGCGAAAATCCGGTATGGAAGTCACACAGGCGACGGTCTCAAGGGACATTAAGGAGTTAGGTATCGTCAAGGTTATGACGGGACGGGGAACGCAGAAATACGTCACACTCAGCCACAGCGGAGATGCTGCCTCAGGGCGTCTAAGGCGTGTCTTCGCTGAAGCGGTCATGTCCATCAAATGTGCCAATGCATTTGTCATCATCAAAACGCTGCCGGGTTTGGCGCAAGGTGCTGCTTCCGCGCTCGATTCAATGTATTTTGACGAGATCCTCGGCACGTTGGCAGGAGATGACACGATTTTTGTCGGCACGCCGGACAATAATTCCGCTAAGGCACTTTGTTTGAAACTCTTGACGTTATCAAAGGCCGATGTGACTGAAGAACATGTTGGGGAGGCTTGACCTGCTCATCCATGATTCAACGCGTTGAAATTGATACATTTGCATTAGCGGATCATCTGGGCATTGATTTTGGCCCGGGTTTTACCGTCCTTTCGGGAGAAACGGGCGCAGGAAAATCGATCCTCATTGATGCGCTCGAATTCGCGTCGGGCGGACGCGCTGATCGATCCATGATTCGATCAGGTGCCGATGAAGCATCCGTTTCGATTCTGTTTAAGGATGAAGAAGTATCCTGCGAAAGCAGTACCGACGGAGAGATTCTGTTTGTGCGGTCATTTCGCACGAATGGACGCGGCTATGCCCGTCTGAACGGGCGGCTTGCGACGGTAGGAGAACTTCGTGAGGCGTCCTCATCGCGCCTTGCGATTCATAGCCAAAGTGATCAGCAATTGATTTTCAAAGAAAATGTCCATTTGGAACTTTTGGATTCATACGGCGGAGCGTCGGTGGCAGCGGCACTCGACGCGTACACGGCGTTATACGAGTCTTATAGTCGCGTTGAACAGCGACTGAAAGCGCTTCATCTCGATCCGGAAACACGAGCGCGCCGACGCGATATTCTTCTTTATCAGCAGAATGAAATTGAACAGGCCGGCATCGCCAAAGATGAGGAAGAGACGCTCTTAAAGCGGATCAAGACTCTGACGGCCGTCCGTGACATCGTTGCCCACGTCAACCGGGCGCTTTATGAATTGGAATCCGACGATGACCGCTCCGCATCAGGACATCTAAAGCGCGCTATCACCGAGCTTGAATCGGCCGGTCGCAAGAGCGCGCTTCTCAAGGAGCTGGCAGAACGCGCCGCTCTGGTTCAAACATCATTAAGAGAAATAATTTTTGAGCTCGATCGTCTGCAAGAAAAGTTAGACGACCGACCCGAGGCGTTAGAAGAAGCTAATCAGCGCCTCGTATTCCTTCGAAGATTGCAAGAAAAATACGGACAGGGGCTCGATCGCGTTCTTGCCTATGCAGATCAAGCACGTGAAGAAATCGATAAGATCGACGCGACGGATCTTGAGCTTCGCCAATTAACGGAGCAACGTCAGGATTTGTCGCAGGCGATTATAGAAGCCGATGCGCGGCTTTACAGCGCGCGTGTTTACGCGGCGGAGAATCTATCGCGGGCGGTCAATCGCGAGCTTTCCGACCTCAATATGAACGACGCCGTCTTTGACGTTTCTATTGAATCGATCTCTCGGGAAGGGGGGCGTTTTCACCGAAAGCCCCACCTTGTCCGTTTTTTGATTCGTCCGAATCCCGGTGAGCCGATGATGCCTCTTGTGTCTATTGTTTCAGGTGGTGAGGCGTCGCGTGTGCTCTTGGCAATCAAGACGGTACTCGCTGCCGTTGACCGCGTGTCGACGATTATCTTTGATGAGATTGATACGGGAATCAGTGGGAAAACGACGACCATGATCGCGAGAAAATTGACGTCGATTTCTCGTCATGCGCAGGTGCTCTGTGTGACCCACAGTGCGCAGATTGCTGCCGTGGCCGACGCGCACTTTTTAGTTGGCAAAGAGGAAAAAGAGGGGCGAACGGTCATGACCGTTCGGCAATTAAACCATAAGGAGCGTGTAGCGGAGGTCGCTCGCCTTTTGACCGGTAGACCGGATGATCCATCATCGCTGGCACTTGCTTCGAAGATGGTTAAAGGAGGCATTCCATATGTGTAAGCACGATCAACATTTAGTGCTTGACGGACATTCTTTGACGCCGGAAGACGTTCGACGCGTCGCGATCGATCGCGCGGTGACGTGTGTGATCGATGACAACGCATGCGCCAAAATGGAAACTTCTTACGCGCTTGTGCGCCGCATCATGGCGAGCAAAAAGCCGACCTATGGAATATCCACGGGGTTTGGCGAGTTTAGTCATGTTTATATTTCAGAATCTCAGAATAAAGCGCTACAGATCAACTTGATAAGGAGTCATGCTTCGGCGACGGGCGACCTGTTGCCGCGTCAGGTGGTGCGCGCAATGATGCTTTTGCGATTGAATGCGTTTGCTATCGGATATTCCGGCATCAATCCCGTTGTCGCCGATTTGCTTTTAGCACTTTTGAACAACGATATTGTTCCTGTTGTACCCTGTCAAGGTTCGCTTGGCGCGTCAGGCGATTTAGCCAACCTCGCGCACATGGCGCTTGTATTGGTCGGGGAGGGCGAAGCGGAGGCAGACGGGCGCGTCATGAGTGGCGCGGAAGCGTTGCGACAATACGGACTTCAGCCGGTCACGCTGACCGGCAAGGACGGGCTTGCGCTGATTAACGGCACCTCGATGATGTTGAGTCTGGGCATACGCGCGCTCTTGGACGCGGAACGCTGTCTTCAGGCGGCCAACGCGGCGGCGGCGCTGTCTCTTGAGGCGCTTCGCGGATTTCGCAATGCCTTTGACCCGCGCATACACGAGCTTCGCTCGCAGAAGGGGCAGATCTTGGTTGCCCAAACGCTGCTTCATTGGCTTCAAGGTTCCGAATATGCTGATACGCGCGAAGAAGATGTGCAAGACGCCTATACACTTCGCTGTGTTCCGCAAGTTCACGGCGCCACGCTTGACGCATTGTGCTATGTTCGCGATATCTTAAATCGGGAATTGAACGCCGTGACCGACAATCCCCTCGTTTTTCCTGAGACGGGTGAAGTTATTTCCGGAGGCAACTTTCATGGGCAACCGCTCGCTCTTGCGCTCGATCTTCTCGGGATAGCCACGGCGGAGCTCGCCAATATCAGTGAGCGCCGGACAGAGCGTCTCGTAAATCCTCATTTATCAAATGGACTTCCGGCTTTTCTTGTGCACGGCGGCGGCGTTTGCTCCGGTTTAATGATCCCGCAATACGTTGCTGCATCACTCGTATCTGAAAATAAAATTCTGGCTCATCCTGCGAGCGTCGATTCCATCACCTCATCGGCCAGCAAGGAAGACCACGTCAGCATGGGGGCGATCGCGGCGCGAAAGGCATCGACCATCGTCGATAATACACGACGTGTGATTGCCATTGAACTGATGTGTGCCGCCCAAGCGATCGATCTTCAGGAGCGCCGCCGGCTTGGGCGCGGCACGGAGGCCGTTTATCGAATGATTCGCGAGCACGTGGCGCCGCTCACTGAGGACAGACCGCCGTCACCGGATATTGAGGCGATTCAACGCGTCATCGGCGATGGCCTGTTAGAGGAGGCATTGAACGCACTTTTGTAATTGCGTTTCGTTATAGAGTTTTTTACACTAAAGGTTCAGCTAATAAGCTGCCAATAAACGAGAAAGGCTAGAAGATGAAGAAATATGCAGATTATTCCATTCGTGATTATGTCTCTGTCGCGTCCACAGACGCTCCGACGCCGGGAGGTGGCAGTGTTTCTGCTGTCGTTGGCGCGTTAGGCGCGGCTTTAGGTCAGATGGTCTATCATCTGTCAGTTCATAAGAAATCCTATCAGGCTCATGATGAAGCGACAAAAGCTGCTGTCGAATGTGATTTTCAAGCGTTGGAGTCACTTCAGGAAGATTTTATACGTTTGATCGATGAAGATGTCGCCGCATTCAATACATTTATGGGGGCGCTCAAGCTTCCAAAGACAACCGAAGAGGAACGTAAAATTCGGCAAGATGCTATGGAACAAGCCAGCATCGTGGCGACAAAAGCGCCACTGGAAACGGCGAAAAAAGCATATGAAACACTTGAGCGCATTGAGGATCTTGCGCGTTGCGGCCACACGAACTGTATTTCAGACGCCGGTGTGTCGGCCTATTGCGCATTTGCCGCGTTACAAAGCGCTGTCATGAATGTGCGCATCAATCTGGGTGGTATTTCAGACGAGGCATTTACGTCTGAAGCGGAGGCTCTATGCGTCCGCCTCTTGGATGAAGCGGAGGTTAAAACGGAGAAAATCGTTAAGATTGTCTACGATCGATTGTGATTGATTGACATTTTTACGTTTGCCTCATAAACTGATCATAATGATTTGAACAATCAATAGAAAGCAGAATGAAGTGTTTCTGTGCTTTTTTCTGCTTTTCACTGTGATTAAGGCATTTCATAAATATTTATCATTGTAGCTTGATAATTGAATACGGAGGTGATTACCATAGAATGGCTATACGGGGTAATCGGTTTACTTGTCGGCGTCATCATGGCGTGGGGTACGACCGCGCTATTTTACCATAGAGGTCTTAGTAAGAAAGCGAAAGAACTTGAAGACTCAAGGGTGAGGACAGAAAACGAAGCCAAATCGATCATTAGTGAGGCGGTGCGTAAGGGAGAAAACCGTAGACGAGAGTTGTTGCTCTCCATGAAAGAAGAGGTTCAGACCGCGCGTCATACTCTGGAATGCGATGTGCGCGAAAAACGCCAAGAATTGATGCGTGAGCGCCAGCGTTTGGAGCAGAAGGAATCGACACTCGATCGCAGGATACAAAGTCTCGAGGATCGCGAACACAACTTCAAAGAACGTGAAAGCGCTCTGAAGGAGAAAGAAGAAGAGCTCAACACTGTCGAAATCAAAAAGATGGAAGAGCTGGAACGAGTGGCAGGTCTTACTGTCGTCGATGCGAGAGCGCAAGTGCTTGAGGAAGCGGAACATGTGTATCGACACGATCTAGCGCTGAAATTCAGGGTCTTGGAAGAAGAAGCGGCCGCTTCTTGTGAAGAGAAGGCAAGAGAGCTGGTGGTCAGTACCATTCAGCGCTATGCCTGCGATTACGTGTCCGAAGCGACGGTATCCGTTGTTGTGCTCCCGAACGAAGAGATGAAGGGGCGCATTATCGGTCGAGAAGGGCGCAACATTCGAACGATTGAACAGCTGACGGGCGTTGACTTAATCATTGATGACACACCGGAGGCCGTCATCCTCTCCAGTTTTGATCCGATTCGTCGTGAAATCGCGCGGATCAGTATTGAAAAGCTGGTAAAAGATGGACGGATCCATCCGACACGCATCGAAGAAATGGTGAAAAAAGCCACACGCGAAGTTGACAACGCTATTCGTGAAGCCGGCGAACAAGCGGTCTTTGACACCGGTGTCGTGGGGCTTCCGCAAGAGATTATTCGCTTGTTGGGCAGATTACGTTATCGCACAAGTTACGGCCAAAATGTGCTGCAGCATTCCATTGAAGTTTGCTGGATTGCCGGCATGTTGGCGGCAGAACTTGACCTTGACGTAAGCGCCGCGAAAAAAGCCGGTCTTTTACACGACATTGGCAAAGCGATCGACTTTGAGCGCGACGGCTCACACGTTCAGCTTGGAGCAGAGGTCGCACGCCGATATAAACTGGATCCCATAACATTGAACAGTATTGAATCTCATCACGGGGATGTCGAGCCGGAATCGCTCATCGCGTGTCTGGTAGCGGCGGCGGACGCAATTTCCGCTGCGCGACCCGGGGCACGTCGCGAGAATATCGAAATGTACATTCAGCGAGTGCAGAAACTGGAAGACATCGCGAGCTCGATGGACGGCGTAGAAAAATCTTATGCCGTACAGGCCGGTCGCGAGATCCGTGTCATCGTTCTTCCTGAGGAAGTGGACGATGACTCGATGCCGCTTTTGGCACATCAGATCTGTAAGAAGATTGAAGAGGAGCTCAATTTCCCGGGTCAGATCAAAGTGAATGTGATCCGAGAAAGCCGCTACAGCGAAGTAGCAAAGTAAAGTCATTTGAAACGTTCCGGAAGGGTGTTGACGCATCCTTCCGGAACACGCGTGAGAGTGTTTCTCGCTTACGTTGCGGGAAGCCTCTTTTTTATTTACAGGTTTCTTCGTTCTTATTCGTCGCCTGTCGAACGTCATCGTTACTTTTCTTTCGTTGCGGTTTATCAAAGAGAAGTGGTTGGAAATCTCTTTTTATTTATAAATGAATCGGTGAAGGCTCGAGACATGTATAATATGTAGTATGAAAAATCAAGACGAAAACCCTAAAACGAAAACAGATGTAGTGATTTATACTGACGGCGCTTGCAGCGGGAATCCGGGACCAGGAGGATGGGCCGCGATTCTTATTGCGATGGGCGTTGAAAAAGAGATCTCCGGCTTTGATCCGGATACGACCAACAACCGCATGGAACTTACGGCTGCACTAGAGGCTTTGAAGGAGCTGAATCGTCCGTGCAATGTCACGGTATATAGTGATAGCGCTTATCTGGTATCTGCTTTTAATGAAAATTGGATTCAGAATTGGCAGAAAAGGAATTGGAAAAACGCTGCCGGTATGCCGGTGAGCAACCGCGATCTTTGGGAGGCGCTCTGGGAAGAGCAGAAACAGCACACCATGACATGGAAGAAAGTGCGCGGACATGCGGACAATCCATACAACAATCGCTGTGATAAAATGGCTGTCAATGAAATCAAGAAAAACACGCCCTGACGGAAGTGTTTGAGCAGAACAGAACGATCAATGATAAAGAAGAGGCTCTTGTTATGCGAGAAAAACAACGTGATGTTTTATCGGATGAGTTGGAGGGAAGAATGTCAAGATCCATCGAACGCGAACATCGAATTCGTAGTCCTTTTGCGGGAAAAGAAAATGCCGTTTCTAAGACTGAGTCTTTAAGTGGCGATACGGAGGACGTATTCGCATCGCCTGAGGAACTTTATTTGGAGGAAGAGGGAGTTGTCTCCGATCGCCCTAATTTAGAGGCCTTCCAAAGTATGAATATTAAGGTGGTGTCGTCCGTGCCGCGTTTTATCGGGCGAGTTTTTTCGGTAGAAGTCCAAGATGTGGTGCTTCCGGACGGACGCAAGTCCTTTCGGGAAGTTGTGCGTCACCCGGGAGGTTCTTCAGTCGTCGCTTTGGATGCCGATAACCGCGTTTTACTCGTACGGCAGCATCGCGTGGGTTGTGACGGCTTGATGCGTGAAATTCCTGCGGGCAAACTGGATCCTCCGGAAGATTCTTTGACGTGCGCGCGGCGCGAATTGAAAGAAGAAGGCGGCATTGTTGCCGATCGCTGGGATCTTTTGACACGTTTTTATCCGTCGCCGGGGTATACCGACGAGGTGATCAGCATCTATCTTGCGCGCGATCTCATCCACGGCAAGACTTCACCGGATGAAGGCGAATGGTTGACGTGCGAGTGGATTCCTTTTCATGAGGCGCTTCAGCAAGTGTACGACGGGACGCTCTGTGACGGCAAAACATGTCTTGGAATTCTCTTGACCGCTGATCTATTGGATCTTCGCTAGAAATTAGGAGGGCAATCGTATTGTCAGATCAACGCGGATCCATCTCTAAACGCCAATGGAGCGATCTTTTCGGCACATTTTTTCTAGCATTCGGCTTGCTCTTTGCCTTTGCGCTTTACGCGCCTGCTTCTTGGACGGGCTGGCTCGGATGCGCACTCTCAACGGTGAGTATGGGCCTTTTCGGTACGCTTGCGTATTTTCTTCCTCCCGTTCTCCTTGTTTTCTCGCTTTTATATTTCATGGAACGCGCTCATCACATTAAATCTCTAAGTGTGGGTGCTCTTTCACTTCTTTTTGTTCTGTTTTCTTCGGTAGTGTCTATCGCGTCGATGTCTTGCACGACGCTGCTGCAACGTCTGTCATTGGAAGGAGAGGGATTTGCCGGTTTTCAAGTCGTCCGCATGCTTTGGTTGGACGGCCGTTTTCCTGAGAGAATTCGACCGGGCAACATATGGAGCGGCGGTCTGCTTGGCGGGCTGATTTCCAACGGTCTTGAGCGCGTGGCCGGCGTCACGGGAGCGTCCATTTTAATTGCGGCGGTGATATTGTCGGTGCTTGTTTACGCATTTGGCTTCTCAGTGCGGCGCCTTTCTCGGCGCAGGAAAGATGTTTCCTTTGAAGAATCTGCTGACGTCGATGCTATGTCAAGCGACGAATGGATGTCTTCGGAACAGCCGGAGCAAAGAAAGGGGCTATTTACTTTTCTTAAAAGACGGTTTGGAAAAAAAGGCGACACCAAACCTATAAATGACACGTCACATGACGTATCGCCTGATACCTACGTCCACGTCGCGGCAGCGCCAAACGCCCCGGAGTTTTCCGCAAATGAGGCGTCAAGAGAGGCGTCAAGAACGTCTGAAAATGGCGCGCAGTGGGCGAATGTCGATCAGAACTCAGTTCCTCTTTATACGTATACGCCTAGTCAACCGGATATATCACACGTTGCCGGAAGTCACAACGGTTCGGCAACGCCGCAGAACGGACAGGTGACTTCAGGACCTCAAGGCTGGGATACACTTCAGTACGATTCTATTTCTTCAACACCGCGTGACCCGCGGGAACAAGTCGGCACTCACATCACGTTTCCACAGCCTCCACCGGATCATGGCATCAACGATGCCACGCGGTTGCGCCCTGTTGGCGGACGTGGGCGCCCCTATCTTTTCGACACGGCCGGCACGGAACCGCAGAATCCAATTGAAGGATCCACGTCCTTAGCAAGTGGCGATGTCTCTCAAGAAAGTCTTGCCGACGTTCAACGGATACCTTGGTCAGACAATAGGGGAACGGATCATATCGCATCTTCCGAGTCGCACGGTGATTCTAAGCGTCCTTTGGTTCGCAGTCCGATTTCCGTTCAGCATGAGCCGTTTGACGGACGCGCTCGTTGGGAAGACCGAAATACGAAGAAGACACAGCTCGTCAAATCGTCTTCCAAAAAGAGACCGCGTCATGAGCAGATGAGCCTTTTGTCGGAGTACAAAACGCCTCCGTTAAGTCTTCTAAAAGAAGACCGAGGTATGAAGAAAACGCCTGAAGAGATCAAGGAAATTTGCGAACTCGGACGAAAACTGGAAAATACACTTTCCGATTTCGGTGTTGAGGCGCGTATTGTCAATTACACGACCGGCCCGACGATCACGCGGTTTGAACTCGCGCCCGGACCAGGGGTCAAAGTGAGTCGCATTGTCAACTTGTCTGACGATATTGCGCTTTCACTGGCAGCTTACGGTGTTCGCATTGAGGCGCCTATTCCCGGAAAATCGGCGATAGGTATTGAGATTCCGAACAGACGCACTTATCCGGTTCTTCTTAGAAGCCTCCTGCAGTCAAAGGAATTTATCAGTACGGAAGGCGGTCTCGTTACGGCGCTTGGCCGCGATGTCGGCGGAGAGCCGATTTTGTGCGATTTGACGTGTATGCCGCACCTCTTGATTGCGGGCGCGACGGGTTCCGGAAAATCAGTATGCATCAATGCGATTTTGATCAGTTTGTTGTATCGCTACGGGCCGGAACACGTGCGTTTCTTGATGATTGACCCGAAGATCGTCGAACTGTCTGTTTACAACAGTATTCCCCATCTGCTACAGCCGGTCGTCACGAATCCGGAAAAAGCGTATGCCGTGCTCAATTACGCCGTATCTGAGATGGAGCGCCGCTACAAGCTTTTTGCCGATGCTCGCGTTCGTGATATCTCGTCCTATAACGAGCAAAAGCGCAAGATGTCGGAAACCATGACGTCGGGCGATGAGGACGAAGAATCGTCAGACGAGCCGTTGCCGTACATTCTAATTGTCATTGACGAGCTGGCCGATCTGATGGCAGTGACTCAACATCAGGTGGAGGACGCTATTTCCCGTTTGATGGCCAAAGCTCGCGCAGTCGGTATCCATGTGATCATTGCGACGCAGCGTCCCTCGGTTGATGTCATCACGGGGGTGATTAAAGCCAACATTCCCTCTCGCGTCGCTTTTGCCGTCGCATCACAAGTTGATTCGCGCACCATCATTGACACGGGCGGCGCGGAAAAGCTTCTCGGCAAGGGCGATATGCTCTATTATCCAATAGGCTCCCTCAAGGCGATTCGTGGCCAAGGATCCTTTGTCACTAACAATGAGGTAGAACGCGTACTGTCGTTCATAAAAAGCTATTATCCTGAAAATTATGACGATTCTGTCGCGGAGGCGATTGAAAATCCGGACAAATCGACGGATAGCAAAGGTTTGGGAGGCGAAGGAGAGGACGAGCTCCTCGCGGACGCTCTCCGTGTTGTTGTGGAGACTGAATACGCCTCAGTATCGCTTCTTCAGCGCAAATTACAAGTCGGTTATCCACGTGCGGCGCGCATGATTGACCGTCTTTGCGAAATGGGATACGTCGGTCCTTTTGAAGGCAGTAAACCGCGCGAAGTGCTCATCACTCCTGAGGCGTACGATCAGCTGATGCGCGATCTCGACGATTAGCGATGTAGCATTTGCTGTTACAAGGACGCGCGGATAACGGATGTGCGGCGTTGGCTCTTGAACGTACGTTTGCGTGATGTGTCCGTCATTTTGAAAGCTTGCGTGAAAAGGATGCGTCGCTAAGACGATTTGGACGAATCATTTGGTTTTTGGAAAGTGAAGAGATTGACAATTCGATCTTTGAAAATGAGGTCATGTGTTGGTGATAGGATCCGTTGAACACAACAGAATGAGAATTCATTCGGCTGAGATTTTGTCGGTGGGCACCGAGCTGCTGTTAGGTGAAACGCTGGATACGAATGGGTATTTTTTGGCGAGACAACTTGCTGAGCTAGGCATTTCCACCTATCGTCACATCGTTGTCGGCGACAATGCCAAGCGGATCGAGAAGGCTATAGCCGACGCGCTTGAATGTAATGATCTTGTCATCACAACGGGCGGCCTCGGCCCCACGGCTGATGATCTTACCTACGATGTCGCCGCAAAGGTTGCCGGTTTTCGCCTTGTTTCGGATCCTGTAATTAACCGGAGGATTGATGAACGATTCGCTCTCCGTAAGAAGACACGCTTTGTTGCCTGTACAAGTATTTCCGAAGACAAACAAAATGTATCTGTTGTTGGATTGGCGAAATCTCATGTCGTGTATCCGCTTGTCCCCGAGGGGGCGACGTTGTTCATGAATGAGAACGGGACGTCACCCGGCGCGCTAATGACGTTTGATTGGCCCTTGCCCACAGGCGAATCGCGAAGGAAGGCGATTCTCCTCTTACCCGGACCGCCCGGTGAAATGGAGCCTATGTTCCTTCGTGAAGTGCGCCCGGTGCTTGAAAAGCTTTCGCCTGAACGCTTAATTAACCGGTACGTGCACTTGACCGGCATCGGAGAGCCGGACGCGGAGGCGGCAGTGCGCGATCTTGTGGATCAACAGACGAATCCGACGATCGCCGTGTATGTAAGAGACGGAGACGTGTCCTTCAGGATCACGCAGCGTCTGGCAGAAGATGGAGATAACGAGGATCGAACGGGAACCTTAATCGACCTTATCAAAGAGCGTCTTGGTGTATATATCTATGAGATCGGAACGCGAAGCCTTACCGAGGTGGTGTGCGACAAACTTCTTGAAAGCGGTGCCACCTGCGCATTTGCGGAGTCTTGTACGGGCGGTCTTGCGGCGTCTTTGATGGCACGTGTGCCGGGCGCTTCAAATGTGTTCAAAGGTGGCGTCGTCACGTATACGAATGCGATGAAAGCCGATGTGCTTGGCGTGCCCGATCAATTGCTCCGGGAGGAAGGTCCTGTCAGTGAAGCCTGTGCGCGTGCGATGGCGGAAGGGTTGTACCGTCTTACCGGAGCCGACTACGCTGTGTCGGTGACCGGTTTTGCGGGACCAGCGGGCGGAACGATAAAATATCCTGTCGGCACGGTGTTTATCGCCTGCCGTTCGAGGCTAGGTACACGCGTCATTGAACGGCATTATACCGGCAGCCGCACAAATATTCAGGATCGATCGGCGTACGCCTCGATTGATCTGTTGTACAGGAGTATCGAGTCTTCATGAGAAGAGGCAGGCAGCGTCAGGATTGGTCGTCGTCTCTGTTAGAAGACCGCCGAGCAAGTGGCGGGCTTATTCCGTTGACGCCATCGAAAGCGGCGCGCGTTTATACGCGATCGATGGTGCTTGTTGCGTTGATGGGTCTTTTCCATGCGGTCGCCTACGTTCCCTCTTTGGAGTTTGGTGTTCTTTCGGACGCTTGGGTCATCGCGCGCGAATGGCCGCGTCTGTTGATCCGGTCACTTGCCGGTGCTGCGCTTGGCGTGTCGGTGGCGCTGCGCCTTAAAGCGTCGATTGATCGAAAGCAGCTGGCGCGTTTCTGGCGCGGTTTTTCTTCCGCGGCGACACTGCTTCTTCTTGTGACCATTATCGCCGTTCTCTTCGGAGAAGCGCTCTGCAATCCCTTGCTTTGCCTTTTCAATTCCGGTAAAGATGATGCTGTGATTGAGATGGCGGTGCCTTCGGCTCGCATTCTTCTTGTGCAAACGGCATTCTTGTTTCCGGCGGCGATTGCTGCCGGCGCGCTTATAGGAACGCGTCTTTACCATCGCGTCATGATTCCTGTCGCTTCTATTTTTGTTGTAGCGCAAGTTTGTTTTTTGATTCTGACAAGAAATACACCGGAGCACCTCATGGGCGTGGCACTTGTGTTGCTTTCCTGTGCAGCGCTTTTGTCGCTGGTTCTTCTTTTTCTGGCAAAGCGTGTCCTTCATTGGCGCATCATGATCGATACGCGTGATCCCATGTACCGACAATTTATGCGTTTGGCAGTGCCGGGGATGGTGGCGGTCGCCTTGTTTCAACTGAACGTCCTTTTTGACATCTCGTTTGTCGGCAAGTCGATCGGAGCGGTTACCGTGCTCGATCAGTCCAAATCCTTTGCACGTTTTCTGTTAATGGCATTTGTTATCCCGGTAGCCGGCGTGATGACACCTGTGCTGACTCAACTATTTGATGAGAAGAGATATTCTCGCGCTCGGACGCTTCTTACACGCGCGATGCGACGCGCGTTGTATATCATTACCCCTTTTTCGATTATTCTCGCTGTGATGCCGGAAGATACTGCCGTCGTTTTCTTTCAGTGGCGTGGCGCTCTGCCGGAAGCCGCTTTGTCTGATGAAGCCGCTCTTTTGCGTCTGTATGCGCTGCCGCTCATTTTGGCGACGATTCTGGTCGTCTATTACCATGCTTTCTTAGCGCGTCGCATGACGCGAATGCTCTTGCTTGCAGGCGTGATAGCAGCAGTGGCGCATCCTCTGCTCTCCCAGCTTTTTATCCGGCGATTAAATTTCGGCATCAGGGGTATTCCGATCGCGTTGTCCGGAACACTGTTACTGCTCGTTATCACAATGGCTGTCCTATACCGAATCTACCTTCGCGAAGCGCGCCTTCGAAAGATACTGCCTTTTGCCATTCGTCTTATTATTTCAGCCTTTGCAGCCGGCATCGTGCTGATCGCGCTGAACACGTTGCCCGTCTGGAGTGAACACAAAGCGTGGCAGATTCTCATTTATTTTGTGAAATGTCTTGTGGTACTGTTGACCTATTATGTGACAGGGATCGTACTTCGATTCCGCGAAACCCTCGATACGCAAAGCGCTTGGCGAGAGAGGTTGAAGCTCGGACCCATACGTGGAGGTGATTTGCCTTTTCCCGGTCAAAAGCATCCGATGACAAAACCTATTCAATCACGCAGACGCCCTTTTCGGCGTCGCTCACGCAGACGATAGAGCAATTCGTCATTTTGACAGATAAAGGGTGCTGATAGCAGGTGAAAAGGGATAAAATACGTTGACGCGCGAAAACTCTTTCGATAAGATGGGAATGTCAAAGAGAACAAAAGTTCTAATTGAACGTATGATAGACATAAGCCGCCTAGACTGTGAGGAATCACACACGTATAGGATCGGTTCGATGGCGGTTCATTCGATGAAAATTATTAAAGCCGGACGGGGAGAATACAGATGGCAAAAGGATCTAAATCTAAACAACAAGTCAAGCCGATAGATGATAAAAATCGTCAGAAGGCCTTAAAAGCCGCATTAGATCGCATTGAGAAAGATTTTGGGAAGGGCGCCGTGATGACGCTTGACGAGGCTAATGTGGTCGAAGTCGACGCGATTCCGACAGGCGCGCTTTCACTCGATTTAGCGCTCGGCATCGGTGGCCTGCCGCGCGGACGAGTCGTCGAAATTTTTGGACCGGAATCATCCGGCAAGACCACGGTTGCGCTTCACAGTATCGCGGAAGCCCAGAAGCTTGGTGGTATCGCAGCCTTTATTGACGCGGAACATTCGCTTGATCCGGTATATGCTAAGAATCTCGGTGTCGATATTGACAACCTGATCGTTTCACAGCCGGACTACGGCGAGCAAGCCCTCGAAATCGCCGAGGCTCTGGCGCGTTCCGGCGCGGTGGACGTCATCGTGATCGATTCTGTCGCTGCGCTCGTGCCTCGCGCGGAGATTGATGGAGAGATGGGCGATGCTTCGGTCGGGCTTCAGGCGCGGCTGATGTCTCAGGCGCTGAGGAAGTTGGCGGCTGTCATCAATAAGAGCAGAACGCTTGTTATCTTTATCAACCAGTTGCGCGAGAAGATCGGCATTATGTTCGGTAATCCCGAGACAACAACGGGCGGTCGCGCGCTGAAGTTCTACGCAAGCGTCCGTCTGGACGTGCGTCGCGGTGCTCGCATTGATCAGGGCGATAAGCAGATCGGCTCCAGGACGCGCGTCAAGGTCGTTAAAAACAAGGTTGCGCCTCCGTTCCGCGAAGCGGAGTTTGATATTCTTTTCGGTCGCGGTATTTCGCAGACAGGCTGCATCATTGACATGGGTTCGGAGGCAGGCATTATCAATAAGAGCGGTTCTTGGTATTCCTATGGCGAAGAACGGCTTGGGCAAGGGCGCGATAATGTGCGCGATTTTCTTGAGCTGCCGGAAAACAAAGCCCTCTTTGATGAAATCAACGAAGCTGTTCGCAGTTACTATCTTGAGTCGGACGACGATGTCGATGAAGCTGAGCAGGAAGATAGTGTTGCCGTCGCGCGAACAGATCAGGTTGACGATACCGTCGCCGACGTTGACGAGATACTGGGTCTTGATCTGTGACAGATTTCGAATCGATCAGGGAAGCGGCGGTGACCTATATCGGCATCGATTTTTATAAATCATCCGGTGCTGTTCGCCGTAACTTGTTAAAGAAGGGAGCTCCGGAGGCACTCGTCGAAGACGTTATCCGATATCTTCAGGAGATTGACTATATCGATGACCTTCGCGCCTCACGGCGTGTCGCCTCTCGCTACCGCGGAAAGAGGTTGCGTTCACGTCGTGCCATGATCGACGTTTTTCGTCGAAACGGTATTGAATATGAGGATGCCAAGCGAGCTGCGAGCGCGCTCGATGATGATAAGGATACGGCGTTTGAACTTCTCGTGGCGTCTTTTTCAACAACAGCCGATGCAACTGATATCAATACAATGCGCAGGTTGTTATATCGGCGCGGGTACAGCGAAAGTACGGCTTGTCGCGCGATCGATTCTTTTTTCGAACGTTCTCACTTAGATTAACGGAGCATGCTTTTGAGCGCGAACTATTCAATACATACATTTTATCTTCTTTCTCTCGGATGTCCTAAAAATGAAGTTGATGCGGAATGCATGAGCGCGGCGCTTTGCCGCGCGGGATACAGTTCGACTGACGATCTCTACAAGGCCGACGTCCTCATCGTCAATACGTGTGCTTTTATCGCAGATGCGGTGCGCGAAGCCATCGATGCGATTCTTGATCTTGCGGACTATAAATACCCTGAGGGGCGCGCGCGGTTTCTCGTCGTCACAGGATGTTTGCCACAGCGCGTAGGGCGCGAACTGTTCTCCGAATTTCCCGAAGTTGATGCCATCTTAGGAACAGGCGAATACGGCCTCATCGTGGATACGATAGATCAGCTTCGAGACGGTATCTCGCTCCGCGAACATCAGCCCGATCGTCCGGGTTGTTCCGGCGCGCTCGACCATCTGCGCTGTGACAGAATGCCCGCGTCGAAAAACGCCCGATGGGCCTACCTTAAAATCGCAGAGGGCTGTTCAAACACCTGTGCTTATTGTGCAATTCCTTCCATTCGCGGACCACAGCGATCGCGTCCGATGGACGAGATTGTCGAAGAGGCACGACATCTTGAATCAATAGGTATCCGCGAACTCATCCTTGTCGCGCAGGATACGACGCGGTACGGTTACGATTTGACGAACAAGGAACAAAACACGCTGACAGCACTTTTGCGGCGCCTTTCCAACGAAACACAGGACATTGAGCTTATTCGCTGCCTTTATTTTTACGCGGACGCCCTGACAGAAGAGCTGATCCGTGAATTCGCCGACAATCCTAAGATCGCTCGATATATGGATATTCCCGTACAACATGCGTCAGATGCTGTGCTGAAGAGGATGCGGCGTCACGAGACGAGGGCGATGATCGAAGCAAAAATCGCCTCGATCCGCGCCGCTATTCCGGATGTTGTGCTTCGCACGACGGTCATGGTGGGTTTCCCGGGCGAGACTGAAGACGATATTGACATACTTCTGGATTTTATGCGTTCTTTGCGTTTCGACCGATTGGGATCCTTTATCTTTTGCCCGGAGGAAGGTACGCGCGCCGCATCGATGACAGATCAGGTATCATCCGACGTCGCTTTTTTGCGTTATAATCGCGTAATGGAACTCCAGCACGACCTTTCACTAGAGAAAAATCGTTCTCGAATTGGCACAGTTGTGCCGGTTTTGCTTGATGGAGTTGACCCTCATGGTATACTTTTTCATGGTAGAAGTTTTGGTGAGGCGCCGGATATAGATCCGATTATCCGTGTTGCCGCGACTTCTCCCGGTATAGGGATCGGAAGCCGCCCAATGGTACGCATTGTGGATGCCGGAGCATACGATATGACGGGAGTAACGATCGATGAATATAGCCAATAAATTGACGCTCTCACGGATTTTATTGATTCCGTTTATTTTGTTCTTTTTACTACCTTTGCCGTGGGCAGAGGATTCCGCTTTCTCCAAATTCATTCTGTCCTCACCGGGACGTTCGATCGCCTTTGTTTTGTTTGTTATTGCTGCGCTGACCGACGTGTTCGACGGTCTGCTCGCGAGAAAACAGGGTATCGTTTCCGATTTGGGGAAGCTGATCGATCCTATCGCGGACAAAATTTTGGTGATCAGCGTTTTTGCCGCCTTTGTACAGCTTGGTCGCGTATCCACGTACATTTTGACGATTATTGTCGCACGCGAACTGATTGTTACGGGTATTCGTCAGGTCGCTGCCATCAAGGGTACGGTCATCGCGGCAAGCTGGTTCGGCAAGATCAAGACGGTCATTCAGATGGCAACGCTTATTGTCCTCATTTTTGAGCCTATCGTCGCCAAATCGCTCGATCCCTCACTTCCTTTTTTGGGATACAGCGCACCTTATTCTTTACCTGGTGATATCCTCGTCGCTATATCGACGGTCATCACGGTGCTGTCCGGTCTCGATTATGCTGTCAAGAATAAGAAAATCTTTAAAGAAGAGCTGTGAACGGAAGAGTTCCTTATCTAAAAGATGAACCGCCATCGCGAATACTGATTGTCGCGATCGTGCGATCAGTCAATAAAAAATAATGCATGAAATGATTCGTGCCAATGGAGGATAACCATGACGCAACAGGAAATTTTTATGAAAGTTCAGACCATTCTTGCTGATCAACTCAGCGTTGACATCGACTCGATCCAGATGACTTCCAATATTATTGAAGATCTAAACGCGGATTCACTCGATCTGGTTGAGCTTGTGATGTCCATGGAGCAGGAATTTGATCTTTCTATTCCGGATGAGGAAGCGGAGCGCATCCGCACAGTTGGCGACGCTGTCGCTTTTATTCGCCTAAATCTTTAATCTGGCAGGTCGTTTGGCGTGGGGCCCGATCTATCCGTCCTTGAAAATCGTATAGGATATGTTGCGCAAGACAAGCGAGGTCTTGTTCTTGCGCTGACACATCCTTCTTTTGCTCATGAAAAACAAGATCGTTCCGCAAGCGGTGAACCGAGCGGCAACGCGCGGTATCGCGGTCAGCAAACCGCGTCACTGCCCGATGTAAAGAGCTTTCAAAGTGTACAGTGTGAGGATGTTTTTCTCTCTCAGAATGACTCTTTTTCTGCCTTACAACATCAGGTTGCTCATAATCAGCGTCTTGAATTTTTAGGGGATGCCGTTTTACAGCTTGCCGTTTCGGCGTATTTTTATCGTTTGTATCCGGAAGCATCCGAAGGTGAAATGACGCGTTGGCGGACAGAAATCGTCCGAGAGGAGACACTTGTCCGTGTGGCGAAATCGCTTGACTTAGGCGCCTTTTTGCTTCTGGGGCGTGGCGAATCACTTTCGGGGGGCGCTGACAATCCTTCCAATTTGGCGGACGCCATGGAAGCGGTGCTGGGCGCTATTTATCTGGACGGTGGCTTTCAGGCGGCATCCGAGGTCGTTCGACGTCTGTTTGAGCCCTATTTCAAGCAGGTACTTGAAGGCGGATTGTCGCGTGATTTCAAGAGTCGCGTCTATGAATGGGCGCAATCGAAATCAGGGATATCCATCACTTTTAGCGTGTTGGAGGAAACGGGACCTGAGCATGATCGCCGTTTTACAATAGGTCTTTTCGTGAACGGTGAGCTTCAGTCACAAGGTGAAGGTCATTCTAAGAAAGATGGCGAGCAACAGGCGTCGCGCATTTTTTTGATTCAAAAGCTGGAAACGGAATGAGATTGATATGCTGAAATCAGTAGAAATTCAAGGTTTTAAGTCTTTTCCGGATCCAACGTTGATTGAATTTCATGACGGTATCACAGCCGTTGTCGGTCCTAATGGCGCCGGCAAATCGAATATTGCCGATGCGATACGTTGGGTGCTGGGTGAACAAAGTGCCAAAACGTTGCGCGGCAGTCGGATGGAAGATGTGGTGTTCAACGGAACGGCGCAGCGCCGGCCCGTCAGCTTCGCAGAAGTGACGCTGACCTTGGACAATCAATCAGGCATCCTTCCGATCGAATATCAGACTGTTTCCATTACGCGCCGTTATTTTCGTTCAGGTGAAAGCGTTTATATGATCAACAAAACGCCTTGTCGTCTTAAAGATATCACTCGTTTAATCATGGATACCGGTATTGGCGTAGAAGGTTATTCGATTGTCGGTCAAGGCCGTGTAAATGAGATCTTGAGCGGCAATGCAGATGATCGCCGCGCCATTTTTGAAGAGGCGTCAGGTATCGGGTTGTACAAGACACGGAAATCGGAGTCCCTTCGTCGGCTTGAGCGAAGTGAGCAAAACCTCGTCCGCGTCGATGATATTTTGAATGAGTTGCACCAGCGCGAAGTGCCGCTTAGAAAACAGGCGGAGGACGCGCGGCATCATCTTGAACTTCGCAACCGCTATCGCGATATCGATGTCACGCTGACGTTGAAGCAACTAGAGAAGTATGAGCTTGAACGCGCCAAGGGTGAAGATGACGAGGCGATTCTCCATCTTGATCTCGAAGAAGCGTGGAAAGAGCGGGATGATGTTCGTCTGGCACAACGTGCGGTCATCGATCGCAGTGCCGCACTTGATAAAGCGCTTGAAGAAGCACAAGCGACCATCGCCGCGTTTTCGGTAGAAAAAACGCGATTGGCCGGAGAGGATGCGCTCCTCCGCGAAAAACTGGAATCCTCAAAAACGACGTCACAGCGGCTCCTCGAAGAAAAGAATCGTCTGACGCTTCGCCTTGTAGCGGTGGATCAGGAAATGGCGGAGCGCAAAAAACAAAAGCATTCTCTTGATGAGCGCAAGGTATCGCTTGAGGCAGCGTTTCGTGAAGCTTGTCAGGCACTCGACGCAGTCGACGCGGATTATGTCGTTTTAGGGCAACGTCTGCAAGAATCAATGCAAATGCGTGATGCGTTAAGTGAACGCATTGCCGCCTCTCAGGCGCTTTTGCAGGAGAGGCGCGGTGAAAAACAAGCGCTTTCTGAACGTCTTCAGCAATTAGAGCGTGAGAAAAAAGATCTTGATGCCGATTGTCTGGAAAGACGTGATGATCTTCTTAAGCGCGATGAAGCGATTGAACAGCTCAGGACGCGCATTGAGAGTGACGAGCAGCGTGCCGATGATGCGCGCGCGCTGACTGAATCACTCCAAGACGAAGCTTCCGTCATCGATCAGAACATTGCGTCCATTAGGAACAAGATCGATAAACTGACCTATGAAGCCGATACGCTTGATCGTTTGGAGGAGGCTTTTGAAGGTTACAACCGTCCCGTTAAACTCGTGATGGATGAAGTTAACCGGAGAGAAAGGCGACATGAAGTATTAGGTCCTTTGGCCTCACTGCTTGCCGTGCCGGAAGAACTGACGTTTGCGATCGAGACGGCGTTGGGCGGTGCCGCGAATGATCTTGTGTGTGACACGCGCGCAACAGCGGAGCGCTGGATTAACTGGCTCCGCGAGACGCGCGGCGGTCGCGCGACGTTTCTTCCGCTGGATGCGCTGAATCCTTATACGTTGAATCGTGAGACGCTCCTTTTGGCGGAGGGTGCGCAGGGATATCTCGGTGTAGCGGCCGATTTGGTGTCCTGTGACGACTCTGTTGTGCCCGCTCTGCGCATGGCGTTGGGACGTACGATGGTTGTGGAAACGCTTCGCGATGCGACCTCTTTGTCGGATCGCATTCATCGCGGATGCCGTATCGTGTCGCTTCAGGGAGATATTGTGCACCCTTCCGGTTCCATGACGGGAGGCTTTATGCCGACGAAGCCGAGAGGTCTTCTGGGGAGACCGGAACGCATTGCGGCAAAGCGCGCGGACATCAAAAGTTTAGAAGATCAACATAGGATCGAAAACGAGGCGCTTGATCGCGCACGTCAAAAATTGAATGGTGTTGCGCGCGACGAGGAGCGTCTGCTACAAAAGCTGGCGGATGATCGGCGCCGCCTCATTCAACAATCTTCCGAGAAAGAGGGACTTACGGAGACGTTGCGTCGACTTGAGGCGCTACTTGACACGCGTTGCAAAGAGACATCGCTGACCTGCGAGCGCATTAAGAAGATCGAAGAAGCGGAAACAGCGCTTGTAGCGACGGTTGCTAGTGATCAGAAAGAACGCGATCGACTCGCTCAAGATATCGAGATACACAGTGAAGAAAGCCGTGAAAAATCCGATTTGCGCGACGAAAAACGTGACACTCAGATCCGCCTTTCGGCATCCCTTGATGTCCTTGCGGAGCAGATTGCGTCTTTTGAGACGAGGGCACTGGAAAGCGATCATGAAAAAATGGAAGCGACAGTACGATTGACCTCCATTGATCGTGAATTTGCGTCTCAGAGCGAAACGCTTGATCGCATGCGCAGGAATCTTGAAGAGAACGCGGTCAGACGCGAGAAGTTGGTAATCGATCACAGCAAAAAGGAGTCGGAATATAAAGCGTTGTTCGAAGAACGTGAGACGGTGACAGCGCGTCAACAAAATCTCCTTGATGCGTATGAAGCGGCCAATGAGCGCGCGACGACGCTATTTGCCGCATACGAAAAACATCGCTCGGACATGACACGTTTAAGAGAACAAAACGATGATTTGCTGAATCGACTTTGGGAGACGCATGGTCTGACAAAAGATGAATCGAAAGCGCATATCGTTGAAGTTGATTCCATCCGTCAAGCTACCATAGAACGCAATGCGCTCAAAAAGGAAATCGATGCTTTAGGCCCCATCAATCAGAACGCGGTGGCAGACTACGAAGCGCTGATGGCGCGTCTTTCCCATATGGAAGAACAACGGAATGACATTGAAAACGCCGCGGAGAAGTTGCGCCTCATCGTCGAAGAACTTGATCAATCGATGCGTGAACAGTTTTCGAAGACATTTCGCGATATCAATGAAAATTTCAGCCAAGTGTTCTCCGATCTTTTCTCCGGAGGACAAGCGGAGCTCATGCTGGAAGGCGATGAAGATGTATTGGAGGCCGAGATAGGCATTCGCGCACAACCGCCGGGCAAGAAATTGCAGCGGTTATCGCTTCTTTCGGGCGGTGAACGCTGCCTGACCGCCATCGCTTTGATTTTTGCGATTCTGAAACTAAAGCCGACACCCTTCTGTCTTTTTGACGAAGTTGAATCGGCGCTCGACGATGCCAACGTGGATCGATTTGCCGCTTATGTTCGGCGCTATGCGTGGAAAATGCAGTTTATTCTGATTACGCATCGCAAAGGCACCATGGCAGCTGCCGATCGACTTTACGGTGTTACCATGCAAGAACGTGGCATCTCGCGCGTGCTTTCTTTGCAGCTTTCCTCCGCGCTGTCCTACGGCGACTGACAACAGACATTTTTAGAAAGGCGCCTTATGAGTTTTTTCCAGAAGTTTAAAGAAGGACTTTCCAAAACGCGTGATTTCATTACGGCCCAGATCAATCGCATGGCTGCGGGGTTTGGCGTCTTCGACGATGATATGCTCGACGAACTTGAAATGACGCTCGTACAGGCGGACTGCGGTGTCACAGCGTCCATGGAAGCCATTGACGCCGTGCGCGAATACATCCGATCAACTGGTGATACTTCACGCGAAGGTGTGCTTCAGACGCTTGCCGAAACACTTCGCGCCATGATGGTCGAAAAGCATCTTGATCCGAAGCCCGGAGAATTGACCATTTTTCTCATGGTCGGCGTCAACGGAACAGGGAAGACGACGACATCGGCGAAAATGGCGCAACGCGCGAAAAATAACGGGCTTCGTGTCATTATGGCTGCCGCCGACACGTTTCGCGCTGCCGCCGTTGAACAGCTAAAAACATGGGGTGAACGCACTCAGACGGCCGTGATCGCGCATCAGACGGGATCCGATCCTGCAGCTGTTGTTTTTGACGCAATCAAGTCGGCACAGGCGCGAAATGCCGATATTTTGATAATCGATACGGCCGGTCGTCTTCACACAAAAAAGAACCTCATGGAAGAACTGGCAAAAATTCGTCGCGTTATAGGTCGAGAAGCGCCGGATGCCGTCCTTGAGACGCTTTTGGTCATCGATGCGACGACAGGTCAAAATGCAATTACGCAAGCGCGCGCCTTTCACGAGTCAACACCTCTTACAGGGCTCGTAATCACGAAACTCGACGGCAGCGCCAAAGGCGGTGTGGCCGTCGCTGTTGCTCGAGAAACCGGACTTCCGATTTGTCTTGCAGGATTCGGAGAACAAGTCGATGATCTGCAAGATTTTGATGCCGACCTTTTTGTCAAAGCGCTGTTGCCCGAATCTTAACTGTCAACTTTTTTGCTTGACAGACGTCCTTGCCGTCGTTATACTTGGCAAGATGAACGAAGTACAAGTACAAATGCAAGACGATCGCACACGATGGTGTCTATTGCTTGATTACTATGGCGCTCTTTTGAGTCGACAGCAACATGAGGCTCTAAAGCATTACGTCGAGGATGATTTGTCTCTTTCGGAGATCGGCGATTTGTTAAAAATCTCGCGACAGGGTGTGCATGATCTCATCCGGCGCGCGACGTGTCGCCTGTCATCCTATGAGGAACGTTTAGGCCTTGTACAGCGCGATCAAGAAATGTACGACACGCTCTGCCACGCATCAAGGGCATTAGATGAAGGTGAGCATGATGTCGTAGAAAGAGATCTCCAAACCCTTGCCCATATCATTGGACTTGGCACTCTTAAATTAATTTAAATGACATATTTTTCTAAGATTGAAGTGTACGGTTCAACCATTACTAAAAGATAAAGAGGCTCTATGGCGATTTTTGAGAATTTAAGCTCGAGACTTACCAAAATTGTTGACGGTATGCGCGGCAAAAGTCGAGTGACGGATAAAGACATCACAGATATGATGCGCGAGATCCGTCTCGCTTTACTCGAAGCGGACGTCAACTACGAAGTCGTCCGCGACCTTTCGAAGGATATTCGTGAGAAGGCGCGCGGCGCAGACGTGATGCAAAGTCTGACGCCGGGTCAGCAAATTGTCAAAATAGTTCATGAAACGATCATTCAAATCCTCGGTGAACAGGAAAAACTGATCGTTTCTCCGACAGGTTTTACCGTAATCATGTTGTACGGCCTTCAAGGTACCGGCAAAACGACGACGGCTGCCAAACTGGCGAATTTCTTAAAAAAAGAGGGCAAAACCCCCATGTTGGTCTCTGTTGACGTGCATCGTCCTGCCGCGCAAGAACAGTTAAAGATTCTTGCCGATCAGGTGGGTGTTGAATGTTACATTGACCCTGACGAAAAGAGTGCCGCGAAAATCGCGAAAGACGGCCAAGCGCGTGCGCGTTACATGATGTGCGATACGCTCATCGTGGACACGGCCGGCCGCATGACCGTTGACGAGGATCTGATGGCGGAACTGAAAAAAGTCAACGATGTCATAAAACCGGATGAAAAATTGCTGATTGTCGATGCCATGATCGGACAGGAAGCCGTCAGCATCGCACAATCATTTGAAGAGGAAATCGGCGTAACAGGATTTATCATGACGAAAGTCGACGGCGACGCGCGCGGAGGCGCAGCGCTTTCGATTCGCCGCATGACCGGCAAACCGATCAAAATGCTCGGCACCGGTGAAAAAATAGAAGATCTCGAAGTATTCCATCCGGATCGTCTCGCTTCGCGCATCCTCGGCATGGGCGACGTTCTTACGTTGATTGAGAAAGCGTCGCAGGCCATCGACGAGGAGCAAGCTCGTAAAACGATGGAGAGTCTGCGCGCGAACCGTTTCACCATGCAGAATATGTTGGATCAGCTCGAACAAGTGCGCAATATGGGATCGATGAAAGATATGCTTGCCATGATGCCCGGCGTCGGAAAACAATTAGGAAATCTCGACGTCGATGAGACGGCACTTGACAGGACACGTGCCATCATTCAGTCGATGACGGTACGCGAACGCAATAATCCTAAACTTCTCAATGCTTCTAGACGACGCCGTGTCGCCGGCGGCAGCGGCGTAACAGTACAGGAGGTCAATCGTGTCGTTCGGCAATACGACGACATGGTGAAAATGATGAAGCAGTTTGGTATGCTTGGCGGAGGCAAAAAACGAAAACGCCGCTCAAAGCGAGGTATGCCTTTTGGCGGATTCGGCTTTTAATTTACGAACTTACATCAGGCTACAACCGGATGAAAGCATAAATATTAAAAAACATCCTTAGTGGAGGAAAAAAATGGCAGTAAAAATTCGACTCAAACGCATTGGCAAGAAAAAACAGCCTTACTATCGCGTCGTCGTCGCGGATGCGCGTTTTCCGCGCGATGGCCGCACAATCGAAGAGATCGGCACGTACAACCCTCATACCGATCCATCAACTCTGACGGTAGATGAACAGAAAGTAAAAGACTGGATCAGCAAAGGAGCTCAGCCTACCGATACCGTCAAAAAGCTGTTAAAGTACAACGGCATTTTGGAGTAGTCTATGGAAGCATTATTGCGATCCGTCATTGAACCGCTCATTCTGAATCCTGAAGAACTTGAGATTCGTATGGATGTTCGCGGCCACGAGGTCAATCTGACTGTTTCTGCCAACCCGGATGATGTCGGAAGGATTATCGGCCGCGGCGGCCGCCGTGCGCAGTCCATCCGTTCGATCATGAAAGCCAAGGGCGCCATGGAGAATAAGCGCGTCAACGTTGAGATTCTTTCGTAACAAAAGGAATAAAACGATGAGACAGCCGTATCTCATTATTGCGCGCGTTAAACGAGCTCACGGTGTCAGAGGAGAAGTGTACGCGGACATTCTCACCGATGACGACGAGCGCTTTTATCCCGGGCTTCAGGTTTTTCTGTTTTCTCATGAACGCATTGGGAATCAACGGCCGGTGGGCAAATTGACCATCGAACAGGTTCGCTACGGTCCGTCCGGTTTGCTTCTATTCTTTGAGGAATGTGACAGCAGGGAAGAGGCCGCGAAATACAGCGGACTTTATCTTGCCGTGCGCCGTGAAGACGCGCTCCCGTTGCGTGACGAGACTGAGTTCTATGTCGGTGAACTCCTCGGCGCATCGGTTTATGATGACGTCCGAGGATTCTTGGGCGTCATTGCCTCGGTCGATACCATCGGCTCTTCCACCGTTATTGCTGTGCGAGATCCCGGGAAAAGAGACTTATACATTCCCTTCCGAGAAATATATTTTCGTCAAATCGATATCGATGCCGACCGCATCGACGTCACCCTTCCCCCGGATCTATACGGGCTTTACCGTGGAGAGAACAACGAGAAGGAGACGTAGACGAGATGATCGCGATCACTCTTTTATCGTTTTCTCATGAACACATTGTGAATGTGTTGCGGAGCAACATCATCGGGCACGTTGCGTGAAGGGGGAATGACATGATCACGTTTACGCTTTTGTCGCTTTTTCCGGAACAGGTATTGGACGCATTGCAACACAGCATCACCGGGCGCGCGTTACGTGAAGGCCATATCAAGATTCGTCCTGTCCAAATTCGCGATTTTGCGATTAATGACTACGGTCAAGTCGATGACGCTCCTTACGGCGGCGGACGCGGCATGCTCATGATGTGTGAGCCGATCTATCGCGCTTGGGAAAAAGCGCGCGCCGATATTTTGGAAGAACTGAATGCGACGTACATGAACTCGACACGCACGGACGCGCAGTTCGCACCCCAAAATAGTATTGAGACGAAAGGAACGCCGCAGAACGTATCATGCGACAGCGACTCGAATCATTCCCAGGCTCTTGCTGTTTTTCAAGATTTGTCAAAAGAAGTATCGTGTAGGAACGGTTCGATCGATGACTGCGACGCGGCATCTTGTCCAAACACTCAAAGCTTTCGAACGATATTTCTTTCACCGAAAGGGCGAGTGTTTAATCAGCATATAGCGCTCGAACTTTCAAAGACATCGAATGTGATCTTGCTCTGCGGTCATTACGAAGGCGTTGATTGTCGAGTATTGGACGCGATCGGCGCCGAGGAAGTGTCGATCGGCGACTTTATTTTGACGGGCGGAGAGCTTGCCGCCGCCGTCATCATTGATGCGATCACACGCTTGATCCCTGGAGTCTTGCCCGATGAAGACGCTTGGCAGCGTGAATCATTCGCTTCTCATTTCCTTGAAGAGCCTCAATATACACGTCCTTCAGAGTGGAGAGAGCGTTCCGTGCCGGATGTGCTCTTATCAGGACATGCTGCGAATATTGAAAAGGCTCGGAGGCGTATGCGCCTTTTGGAGACACTCAAAAAGAGACCTGATCAACTGCAGGGAAAAAAGATTGACGCGTCACTTTTAGAGGATCTTGCCGCAGCTCTCCTAGACGAGTAAGGGTCTGACTGCGTTAAATTGCGCCGTGCCGTACCGCTGGCGTGCTCTCCCAGACGAGTAAGGTTCTGCCGCGCGCTTTAAATTCGTCTGAATCGTACTCATTCTCTATTAACGGCTCAAACGGCTCAGCGAGAAACTCTCGGGGGGCGGCGTTATGTCCTTCTCTTTCTTGGTATGGCGCTTTCACAGGGGACACCGGTTTGGCATAGGCCGCAACCGTACCGTGGTTTAAATAGATTGCCCATTTTACTTAGCCAAGCACCGCATAGATTATGATCTTTCCCTTCAGCGAGACTGATTGCCTGTGCCGGACATCTTTTAACACAAGCACCGCATCTGTTGCAATGATCGTAAATACCGGTATAGGGGCGCGGATCGGCAGCTAATTCTTTGCTGACAATGATGGATATGAAGCGACCGGCCATTCCTTTTTCAGTGATAAGACCTTTTGACAGACCGAACGTGCCCAAACCGGCTATATAGGCCACGTGGCGTTCAGACCAATTGCTGCTAAAGGTGTCCGCCGTGACACAGGAATACTGTTTAAAGTTATTTCCGGCTACGACGACTTCAAATCGCTGATCGGTGATGGGCACACAGGTCTTGATGTCGTTGTCGTCAAACCATTTTTTCAAGCTCTCGATAAGTTTTAGGAGATAGGCTTGACCTTCAATTCTGCCGTGTAACCATTCCGCCGCAGGATGCGTCGTTGCTTTCCGGTTCGCTGATTTTACGGCTTCTGTATAGGGAAAGAAGAGCGATATCACGGTCTTTGCTTCCGGCAACCATTCCGTGGGGCTTAGAAACCAAGGTCCTACAATATCTGAGTTTTTGAATGCTTCAAACAGTTCGTCTGTTGCAGAAGCAAACCCTACAAGCGGCTCGCCGAAGATGTTGAGGCCAATCAGCTCAGGTGAAATGGCCTCTTTTTCTGTAACAATATTTCCGGGGCAGGTCTCATGCAGCGCGCATATTCTGTGAATAATTCTTTCTTTGTCCATCATCTCTCGCCTTACTAAAAAGATTATATTTGGAGATTCGGAGCGTGAGAATTTTACGTTGCTCATTATTATATAAGCTCATATAAAATTGTCGATCTTTTGACATTTATTGTATCTCTGCGTTGTCATCTCCTTTGTTCGTTTTCATTAACTGAGCAGAGGTTATTCAGCATTATCGCAAGATCGAGCGGCGCCTAACCTTGACTTTTCGGCAAGTTCCATGTAGTATCAGTTTCGCGTCGGGGTGTGGCTCAGGTGGTAGAGCGCTTGGTTCGGGACCAAGAGGCCGCAAGTTCAAGTCTTGTCACTCCGACCAAGACTTCGCCGCTGGGATCTCATTGTTTCAGCGGCTTTTCTTGTCTCTTTTTTCTTGAAAGATCGTATTGATCTCGCCAAGCGAAAAAGTACTGGCGGAGATAGCGACGGCGCCGCCTTCCAATGCATCCAAAACATCTTGAGGCGTCTTGATGAGACCGCCTGCGATCACCGGACATTGGACAATTTTCGCGACCTCTCGAAAATAGCGTGTAACAATACCTGGCAGGACTTCGACTAGGTCGGGTTCGCACTGATTAATTGTATGTTTGACGTTGTCCAGTGCCATGGAATCCAACAGAAAGAAACGGAGGATGGTGAATAGTTTCAGTTCCTTACCCCGCTTCAATAGTTTTGGGCGTGTAGAGATGATGCCGTCTGCGCCAACTTCTTTTTTTATATAATCCACGACTACCTCGCGCGGCGCGAATCCGTCGATTAAATCAACATGTACGATGGCAATTTTGTTGCGCTCATGGATTTTTTTAACGATATTGGGCAGTGTACAGATGTTGCCTGATAAAATAAAGATGACATCGTGACTGCCGCCAAGAAGTTGATCGAGGCGATCTGTATCCTTTACAGCAAGGATGATGGGTGAGCGCTCGATATGTTCGATGATGGAGAGAGGTTGCATAAAGACCTTGCCTTTCTTCAACGGCGGTCGGCTTTCTAATGGTTAGTATGTTTGTCAATGGCGACAAAAACAGTCAATTACAAGTTACATATGCTCATTATAACAGGGTATGCCATATTGTGCATCTTTTTGTTAGATTTTAATAATACATTTAACTATCGGTATTCATTGAAGAAATGTATGTGGTACATAGGGTAAAACAATTGATTAAAAGATGAAAATATGATGTAATAGCAAAGCAGGGCAATAATATCGGTCAAGCCCAAACTCTACACGTATCATTTCAGACTCGGATGAATGGTTGATACCATCACTAGAGCACATAGCTAGAGATGATTGAGAATAAAAAATGGCTATAGGAGGCTATATGTCTGGAGTTATCTATTGTGAACAGTGCGGCAAAATGTTAAGGGCGGACAATATCTATTGCACATCCTGTGGCAATAAGTTACGTCATGTACCAAAGAGTCTCATTGAGACTAGCGATTACACTGAACCAAAGAGTCTCAGTGAGACGAGTGATTACACTGAGACAAAGAGTGAAGAGAAGATTGTACAGATACGGCAACAAACACGGGAGCAAAAGCCTAACTTGCTACAAGAATCTGACGCAATTTCTCAGGACGATATGCACGATACGCTTGAGCCAGAGGGTTCAGCTCAAGAGGTCCTCTCTTCGATTGTTAACGCAGCGTTAGAAATGGATGATGAGGGAAAATATCCCGGTTCCCTTCTTTCCGTTCTAGATGAATACATCGCGCAGTATCCCGAGAATACCGGAGAGGCACTGTACTATAAGGGTATTATTTTGAACCATCACCTCAATCCTGCTCCGGACACGACTGAGATTTTCTCTTGTTTTAACCGCGCTCTTGATATGGGTGAAAAACGTGCCGCTGTCCACTTAATGAGATCAGTTTATAATCACGGGGATGAAATCACTGTGCCGCATAAGCCTTGGGAAGATTATGCCAGAATTTCCGTTTATGAGGCAGGCGATTTACAAGCGGCCACCTTTCTTGCTTTGATCATAGTGCAGGGCGAAATTGAGGAAAAATTTGAAAATGAGGGACATAAGCTGCTCGTTCTTACTTCAGTAGAAGGCGATGCAGTTCTTCCCAGAGTGTTACAAGGTGAACTGATTAAGATCTCAGATGACGTTTTTGATTTATTGGTAGACTCCTATTCTTCGACCTTATCCGGTCTTCCGCAAGAGAATGCAAAGTTCAAATTATTGTCAGAGAGTCTCTACGATTTCGCCTGCACTTACATCGATACTACCGGTGATCAGTGGAAATCGAGAATATTGAGAATCGCTGATTTGCTCTCGGCGTATGATTGCGCTCCCGCCTACAATCTCCAAGGTCTTGTTTTAGAAGAAGGAATGACCGGAGAGCGAGATTTACAAGGGGCTAAGGACTATTATAAAAAGGCGATAGAACTCGGGGATGCAGAGGGCCTTTTCCGTCTAGGATATCTATATTTAGGTGAGAGCGGGGAAACACCCAACCCCGTAGCAGCAGCATCCTATTTTCGTAAGGCAGCAGATAAAAATCATGGTACCGCCACTAATAGTCTAATTGTTTTACTGAGAACTGAAAGAGTTCCCATGGAAGACGACGGGGAGCTGGTTCGTTTGTTGCTTAATGCCTTAGAAGAAGGAATAATTACCGAAGACAATGCTTTCTATTTGGCATCACTATATGTTGAGGGCACCGATAATTTAGCAAAGGATGAGCAGAAAGCAATTTCAATTCTTGAAGCTATTAGTGAAGACTTTCTAGATGCGCGTGTATATTTAGCGTACCGTTACATAGAAACAGAGACAGAAATAGAAAAAGTTACTGAAATCTTGGAAAGGGCAGTAACAGCAAATCACCCCATGGGTCTCTATACTTACGGTGATTTTCTGCTTGACAAGAAAGACATCACTCAAAAAGATGAAATTCGTGCTCTAGATTTTCTCGAACGAGCTTATGACCTAGGTATTGGCCTAGCTGCATTATCTTTGTCTACCTATTACCTGCAGAGATGTAAAGACCCTCTCAATTATCCTCGAGCCATTATCTGGTCTCTGAGGGCTCTCGCTATAGGTTTTTCTTCTGAGGTTACAAAAATTGCCATTGACGCTGTCATTGAAAAGGCCTGTTCGGAAAATATTGACCCTCTTACGGGTCATGCTACGACGGAACCACAAGTTTGGCTTAAACTGGATGGAGGCAAGATAGGAAATAAAATCGCCATAGAACGTGGTGTTGTTAATTCAATGCCTCTTCTTTCTTTACCATCCCCTGATGTCGCTAAACAACGACCAAGCAAGATAGAAGAGGAGCATGAGCAGATTACTGAAGGGTCCGGTCTCATAAAGGACGAGCCCAAACATCCTAAGATAAATGAGACAGCTAAGTTGGACTCTTTACCTATCGAACCACAACAACAATTATGGATCATAGAGCACAATAACATTAGAAATACCGGAGACAAGACGAAGGCTCTTGTCTATGCAACTCAGAAGCAAGAAGCCTATCCAAATAGTTATTTTGCCAATTACATGTTGGGCGTGAGTAAAATGGATTTTGGCGAGATCGATGATGCTGTCGGTTGCTTCAATCGTGCACTTAATGCCGAACCTCGACCTGCTGAGTCTTACGAGAGAGTTTCTGGCATATTGTTTGATAACGGTCACCATATGCACGCTTCTGTCTTTGCTGGTGTTGGTTTAGAAAAGTACCCGGATAGTTTGCCTTTATTTTGCATACGCTTCGAATCGCTTCGATTGACAAGCACCCCGGACACTCTCAGGAAACAATTTGCCATCGAGGGTAAATTAGTTCCTAAGGTTTGTCGTGACGTATACTTGGCTTTTTCATATTATGATGATTTGTTTCAATTGGTTGACAATGTTGTCATTGACGGGGAAACGGATCAACGTCTCCTTGGCGAAGAAAAAATCAACAAGGCAAAGGTGCTCGTAACGAAGTTAAATCAGACAATTCCGACAGACGTGCCTGCGGAAGTAACAAAAATCTATCCAATATTTGCAAAGTACCTGAAAGAAGATATCGAGAATCTTCGTGCTGAAACCAAAATCGTTGAGGATCTGATTGACTTTGAATGCAAGAGAAAGTTTATCTTTGAGTATGCCAAGATACCGTTGATTGCCCTTGGAGCATCTATTTTCTTATTCAAATACGCTGGTTTCTTGGCCTTTATTCTCTTTATCTTCGGGCTAATTGGAGTCTTAGCATCCCGAGTGCCTCGGTGGAGATTATTTGCACATCACTATCCCGGAACCTCATTGCCTGAATATAACCTCTTTTATGCTTATCGTGACTTCTTCCGCGACATATCAAGCTCAGGAGACTGATACATAATAGAAATATTGCAAGACTTGATCACTGGAGAAGTGCTAGTTTTAACTATGAGTTAAGAAACTTTACAATACTTACAATACAACTATGATAGTATAGAAAAAGTATTCTACGACCTGACGCGGCAAAAGGAAACGCTTCAGCTGTTTTTTGTTGCCGGAGATAATAGCCACAATTTTATAAAAGAATATACTGTGAAGTAACAAGGAGACTTACTATGGCAATAGCAGAAGTAGTTAAGTTTGAAGGTTCTCCGGATGCCTTGGTGTGGAAATACCCACTCGAAAATTTTAACGCAACATCTCAGCTAATCGTGGATGAGACTCACGAAGCCTTGCTCGTTGTAAATGGCAACGCTGCGGATCTTTTTACGGCAGGACGCCGGACACTATCTCTCCCTAACATTCCTCTTGCCCGTGAGTTGATAGAAATTCCTACAGGCGGGGAATCTCCTTTCCCGTGCAAGGTGTTTTTTATCAACAAGGTTCATCAGATGAACCTATTATGGGGTACGCAAGGGCCTATAGCTTTAGAAGATCCAATGTATGACATTTTTATGCATGTGATGGCCAATGGCAGCATGTCAGTCTCCGTTGATAACTCCCGAAAATTCATGCTAAAAATGGTTGGATTTAGGGATAGCTTCAGTAACGATGAGATGATCACAAAATTCCGTGGCATTATATCATCTCAGGTTAAAGACTCCATTTCAAAAATCATGATTAACGGCATGCTCAGCTACTTCGTTATGAACGCACACCTGTTTGAGTTAAGCGGTGTGATCAAAGAGCGCCTTGATTCTGTTTTTGACGAGTATGGAATTAACATTCAGTACTTTAACATAGAAACCATAGAAGTTCCTGAAGATGACTACAGAAAAGTAAGCGATGCCAAAGACCGCAGAACAAGCCGAATGATCGAAGGCTATACTTGGCAGGAAGAGCGTCAAATGATGATCGCCGAGAAGTTTGCCGGCAACGAAGGCACGATGGGCAACGTTGGCGGCGCAGTTGGTGGTTTCATGCTTGGAGGTGCCCTAGGTGGTTCTGTTGTTGACATAGCAAGGAACGCGCTTGACCCGGCGAGGATCCCTGATGGAAATCCACCAAAGGATGCTGACGGAACACATGTTTACCCCGGGCAAGAACGTACTGGTTTTGACGTCAATAATTTTTTCAAACCCAAAGAAGAATCCGGGGAACTTACAAAATCAGAAAAATGCCCTAGATGTGAGGCAAAACTGCCGGCGGACGCTAAGTTTTGCTCGAACTGTGGTTGGAGTATTGATAGTAATAAAAACACAATCGTTTGTCCTAACTGCAACAATGAAGTGCCCAAGGGTAAGTTCTGCTCGAAGTGTGGCAGCGTACTCCAAAATCTCTGTCCTAAGTGTGGTACAAAATTGCACGCAGAAGCAAATTTTTGCCACGAGTGCGGCGAAAAATTATAGGGGTGAATAGACAATGAATAAGACAGATAGAAAGACGAAAAGTGTCGTTGGAATTGCTCTGATCTACGTGATCATTTTTGGGGTGCTTAATCTCCTCATCTTCACAATCTTTAAAACGCGGACGAATGTGTTTTGGCTGAGCTATGCTTTTATGGCTCTGGCCTTTGTCGTCCAGATTGTCAGTATGTTTCTTTCGTTCAAGAAGGCCGACGTTGAGACTGCCTTCTTTGGTATCCCTTTGGCGTCATTCTCGGTATTCTATCTCGGAGCTGCCATCGTCGTTGGGGCACTGTTTATGATTTTCCAAGCTGCAAGTTTTACTCTGGCTTTGGTCATTCAGACTCTTGTTCTTGCTACTTTCTTGGTAATCGCCATTATCTCATTGCTTGCCCGCGACACTGTACAACAGGTTATCGAAGATCAGAAGAAAGATGTCGCCAGTCACAAATCTGTGCTTGTCGACATTGAAATGATGAGTGAAGCTGTTGCCGATCCTGAACTAAGGAAGGCGCTTTACAGACTCTCCGAAACGGTTAAATACTCTGATCCAATAACAAATGAGGCTGTTGCAGGTATTGAGCAACGTATAAAGCATAAAGTCAAAGAATTAGGGTTTTGCATTGAAGATAATCAGATTGCAGACGCAATGCATACATGCGGTGAGCTCGAACAGATGTATCTCGAAAGAAATAAGCGGCTTGCCATCTCTAAGTAGTCGTAGAGAGGTGCATAGATGACGGTTCGTTTTGTAGCACGAAAATGCGATCAATGTGCCGGAAGGTTACAGTACATAAGAGAGAAGAAAATTTGGAAGTGCCTTTACTGTGGAGCAGAAATTGAGAGACAAGAGCAATACAGTGCTCTCTTTACCATAAAAAATGTGGTTAGGCAGTCTCTCCTAGATAGTGCCTATAGGCGTCTTGAAAGTGCGGCGGATAATCTCCTTGAGTGCAAAAAAATTGACTCACACTATATTGGAACACTTATTGCCGGCCTTACCTACGACATTATCCGAGTAACAACTCCGGGTGCATGTGAGCCTCGGGAAGTCAGTCCAATTTTGACACAGGTCGCAAAGAACTATAAGCAGCTCAAAGCCTTCAGCACGACCGTAACCGAAGAGGAGGAAGCTCTTTATGAGTTTCTCGAAGAATCGGATATACTTGCGACCTTGGTTTTGGTGTATGACTCGCTAGGTGATGCGATTCGTCGGGATTTTGTTACACAAATGATTGATGCCCGCGAGATATTCTCAATACCCGTGAACACGAACCTATTAAGGTATGCAATAAAAAACGAGCTCATTGACCTTGCAGACCAAATTATCGCTAATGTAAACAACATTGATGTTAAGACGGCGCTGATTGAGGTGATGGAAAAGTACCCGGATAATGGTAGCAAGGGCGACAGGATCACAACACTCCTATCGACGAATGAATTGAAGTATGAAGACCGAAGGCTGATAGAAACTTATTTGAGCAAGTCTCCCGACACCGTCTCAACGAAGAGCAAGGTCGCATCTGCCGCTATTAATCAGGGTTTATTAGTAAATCTAGATGTTTTGATGGATCATGTCATACGACAGGCAGACGTTGCTATTGTGCAAGAGGCCTTATCAGCCTTCTGTAAAACAAAGATCAGCGATGAGGATGTTGTAAAAATCCTCTCTTTTGCCTACGAGTGTGGGAATATTGAATCTGCAAAGGTCGCACTGGACTGTTTGAAAGATAGCGAGCAATATGTTCTCATTCCTACAAAACTGCTCATATCAATGCTTTCAGACAGCAAAATCAACCAAAGCGACAAAATTGCCCTGCTCGACAAATCATTTGAGTTTAGGATAGATGATAAATCCTTCGAAGCCTTGCTGAAGCACTATCTCTGTTTTAATGACGACTCGACGGAGAAGCGAAAGCCTATCGTTGACTATTTGCTTGAGCGAGCTGTAACCATCTCATCCGCAACAGTAAATACATATGTTTTGCAGACCTCTATTGATGGTGAAAATAAACCGTCAATAGTGGAAAAGATATTCAGTAAAGAGCTGATTCTTAGCTTTTTCAATGACCTGCTTTCTGATTATATGGCAAGTGATACTGATACAAGTGAGGTTAAAACCGCTATTGTTGAGATACTGTCTCAGAAGGGTTTAAAGGTTAGTCCCGGAGATCTCATTGAATACATCTGTGACTCTCCAGATGACTTGCCCACGAAGATTCGGTTCATCCAGAAGATGGTAGCAAACGGTTCGCAACTCAGAGCGGATGCGGCAAGCACTTATCTGGAACGAATGACACCGGATTCGTTCAGTTCAGAGTTGTTTTCCTTGATTTTTACGCCAGTGAGTTTGTTTTCTTTACGTGCTGCAGAAAACTATCTCCTTTGGATTAAGGATAACGAAACTGTAAAAGGAGCCAATGTAAAGTCTATATTAGATCGCTGTACTGGTGACATCGCCAGCGTAAGATGCCATGTAAGCCACCTTGGGAATACCGTAACTTGTAATATGTTACAAGCCTACACACTCGTTACGACTGATTCACAGACAACAGCTTTGGAAGTGGCAAACTTCTTGATTTCAGGCAAAAAACTAAAACTGAACGATGTCGTTCAAGTTTCCGGTTCAAATATGCGGCTAAAGAAGTACGTTATGGCAAACAGTGTGAGTTTAAGCACAGCCACTAACGCTATTTGTGAACAATATAGGATGTTCTCGCTATTTTTCTAGAATTCGAGGAAGGAGCTTATGCTTGATCAAAACGCTTGAATTGGCCAATGGCATGTTTGTCAGCAAATCAATTGCTGAAGTAACCTCTGTTCCTCACTATTCATTATTATCTGATGAACTTGACCGCGCCAATTATTTAAACCAAGTTTTGTTCACTCAACTTCTTCAAACTGTGCACAGAAAGTCAGGAGACGAAAGCACGTCATTTGAATTCCTTTTTCAGAGCATAGGTGTCGATAACCAAACGTATAAGGCTCAAGTCAAGCTGTACATTATCGTGCGGAAAATCGGTCCCGTCCAAACCGCTAACGAAGCATTCATATCAGATGTGATATCGAGCATTAAAAATGATCTAACGGATAAGCATTTTTCCGTATCTGTTTTTACGACTGATGCCGAGTATGATGCCTTCGAGCAGTCTTTGTTGAGAACAGACAACACAAGGGTTTTCTCTATTTCAAAAAGAGAAAAGGCCATTGCTAACGCGATGTCTGTGAACGGTTTGATGTATTACAACGACGTTATTGAACCTGCTGAAAACGTTAACCCAAGGACTTTGATCAATGCGCTCACCCAGTATCCGGGAAGTGTCATTTCAATGCAGGTTATACCCACGGAATATAGGACTGAGGAAGTGTACGCTATCGAGAGCGGAAAACAATTTCTCGCCTACTACGTCAGTGACTTACAGTATAGGCAGGGAATTCGCATTGATGCCAATACGCAGATGATCGTTGATGCTTATGACTACTACTCACGTGCAGCTCATGAGCCCTTATTTCTATATAATCTGGTTGTCTTCGCCGAACATAGCAGTGCCTTAGACTTGGCTAACAAGTTAATGGGCGCTGTAGAGGCTGAAGACAAGGCTACTGGTAGTGCATTAGACATCGTTGATGTTACAAAATTCAATCTCTCACCCGGACAGAATTTGTTTGCCAGCCCTTGGTTGATAAATGACGTTCTTGTAAACCGGGCTAGAGAGGAGAGTTTCTGGAATGGCAATAATGCGCAGCAACATATGCTGAGAATGAAGCATCTCATGACAGCTAGAGAGCTACGCGGTATTTTTAAATTCCCGATTGACGATGAAAGGATTATCAGTATAGACAGCAACAGGATTTTGTCTAATAGAGAAAAGTTACACAAGAGTGTCATCTCTGATGACAATTTTAAGATAGGTGTTATTCAAAATACAGGTGGTACTGAAGGGAATGATGTTACCCATGCTGGTATAGCTCTCAACGATTTTACAAAGCATTGTTTAATCGTTGGCATGCCCGGTTCAGGTAAGACAAATTTTTCCCTTGATCTGCTATTGCAATTCTGGAATGATTTTAAAATTCCATTTTTAGCAATTGAACCAACGAAAAGCGAATACCGTTCCCTGGTTGACAGTATTAAGGAACTGCAAATATTTACACCGGGAAAGAGCACTATTTCACCTTATATTATCAACCCCTTCCTGCCTCCCACAGGCGTCACTGTTGAAAGTTATATACCCAGTCTAATGTCCGCATTTAAGGCCTCCTTCTCCATGCCAAGTCCCTTGCCTGATATCTTTTTAGCTGCCATCAATGACTGCTATAACGAGTACGGTTGGAAAAACAACAGCACGAGGGATGATCCATTCGTTCAGCGATTTGGCTTGTATGAATTCATTAAGGTCTTTAAGAGAAAAATTCGGAACTTAGACTACCGCGGAGAAGTTAAGGCTAACATGGAAAGTGCGGGTATTGTGCGACTAACAAGCCTGATTGAGCAGAACAGCAATATATATGACACCGTCAATTCGATTCCCCTCGAAGATTTGCTAAGCAGACCAACGGTCATTGAACTTAACGCAATAAACGATAAAGAACAAAAGTCGCTGATCATGGCTCTTTTGCTGATCATGATGTGTGTATACACAAAAAACAATATTGCCGGTGACGGGAAACTAAAAAATGTCATGCTGATAGATGAGGCTCACGTTCTTCTTTCCGGAGGCAGCCAGAAATCGGATGATAACGCTGATTCTCAGGGTTCTACCGTTGCGGCGCTGGAAGATATGATCGCAGAAATTCGCTCCTATGGTACTTGTATCATTATTGCGGATCAATCTCCAACCAAAATAGGTCGTAACATTATTGCGAATACTAACGTCAAAGTAATCTTTAAGCTGGTTGAAAAGGAAAACAAGGACGCCATCAGTACTGCGACTAACATGACCGAAGCCGAATACGACCTGCTTGGTCGGTTGGGTGTAGGAGAGGCTCTGCTCCACCACGGACGGTTGTACACTCCCTTGCACGTTAAAACTTATTATGTCCAAGACAGAGCCAATCTAAGACCTGTCATCTCTGATGGCGAAATTGCGTCGCTTTCTACATACTGGGACACTAGGCAAGAGTTGCTTATCCCTCATATTGAATGTAAATACAGCCATTATTGTCAGGAAAAATGTGACTTCAGGATACGTGAAGACGGTGACTTCCTTGCTACAAGACTAATCAATGACTGTCTGTATAATCTAAAAGACAAAAAAGTCTTTGTTCAATTTCTGGTTGGAATGAACAGCAATATCAGGAACCTCATCAAGGAGAACGCCTCTATTAAGCCGTCCAAGAGGCTCCTAAATTGTGTCAAAATAAAGTTTCTAAGAAAAGCGACGTTAATTAAAACATACGGCATAACAAGGGGAGAGTACTGCAAGATTCTAGATCATAAGGCTTTTTTGAACAGGGAATAACAAGGAGGCCATCTTGATCATAGATGAATAGGGGAGATTGCGATCATGTGTGACAGCTTAGATGCAGCGGTTGATGATTATTCTATAGACGATGTCAGTATTGACTCTGCTGACATGGACATGAATATGGACGTTGACAGTTTTTCAGAGTCTGTTGATGTTGGAGAATTGATGGATGATGCTGCAGACATATCGGGAGACTCAGAGTATTACGATCTAGATACCGAATCTGATGTCACCGACTGGATGGACGAGGCGGACATTGAATCCGTAGAAGATGACGCTACGGACCTTGCCGAACTTCCCGATGACGTCACTGAATCCACAGATGCGGACATTCCGACTGAATCTGATGTCACCGACTGGATGGACGAGGCGGAGATAGAAACCGCAGAAGCTGATGCGGCGGACTTTGCCGAACTTCCCGATGATTTCACCGAATCCACAGATGCGGACATTCCGACCGAATCTGATGTCACCGACTGGATGGACGAGGCGGAGATAGAAACCGTAGAAGCTGACGCGGCGGATTTTGTTGATACCCTCGATGATACCGCTGAATCTGCAGACACAGACGACTTTGTAGAAATTGAGGCTCCTGACTCATTACAGGATTTAGACAGCTCGACTGAATCCGATGTCGCCGACTGGATGGACGAGGCAGACATGGAAACCA
>JAAZKK010000052.1 GCA_012799825.1 Clostridiaceae bacterium
GCGACTTGCATGAAAACGAGCGGCAGGGAGCAGACACCTTTTTTGGTGTATTGTTCGGCGCCTTTAATACGGCAGGTATGGATCTTTATGCCTTGCGGTCGATAGAGCGGTTTACTGGTAAAGATGACGTGTTCCAGAGGAAACTCGGCATTTTCGGGCTCGATCACGCCTCGGAGGTTAGGGACTTTCCAATAGTCGAGGGCTTTTTTGCCGCAGATATATTTTCGAAGATAAGTAGCCATATGACAAGTTTAATGGAGTATGTGATGTTATTTGTCGACTCCTTTCCGACAAGAGCTCCCTTTAGCTGTCAATAGCTGTCAATGGGTGCAGGCGATCGTTCCTCATTTATTCCGTCTACCGCCTACACTTCGAGCCCTTTATTTGGAATAGGGGCAGAAAGTCTGCCAGCCATTGAGGTAGGCTGCTCCGGCCACTGTTATTCCGTAGAAGAGCACGGGTTTCGTATCAAGGTACTTCACAATGCTGCCGTTGACGACGGTAGACCCCGTGGCAATAATGACATCTGCCCACTCTAAGATTTCCTCAGTCTTGGAGACAGGTTCAATCAGCACACCGAGAGTTTTTTTGCCGACATTATCGGGATTCAGATCCGTTGCCCTGAGGTCAAATTCCTTAGCTAAAGCCGATATGAGAGCCGGCTGGTAGCCGATGAAGGCTATCTTGGGCTGGCCGTAATGCTCTTTCACGTAGTTGACGATGGACTGGCCGCACTTTTCAGGCGCATCGTCCTTGCAATGAATAGTGTGGCCAATTTTCCCCATATACCTCAGAACGGCATTTAGAGTCGCAATAAAGACAGCTCTCCGGTAGTTGCTGTCCAATGGCAGGTTGACAACGTCCTGTAAGGTTCCGCTAAAAGAGCCGGGTTGGTCCGTGAAAGCTTGCCCTTTAGCCCCTTTGAACTCTGTCTCGAGGATAACTTCTTTACCGACCAGGATCGGGTAATCATCGCGGTCAGGACGACCAATAGCCTCCTTTGCTGATAGGGGCCTGGCATAAACGATGTCGATCAGCTCATCTTGCCACTGATTTACCTCAATCATTTCTAACAACTGCCTGCGCAAAGACTCATAAATGTTCACGACTGCCTCCTTCCGCTATGTTACATATTATACCTTGTGAAAATTACAATTTGCTCATGTCGCTTGCGTGTAACGTAAGCGATAATTCATTGTAGGCTTAGGCGTTCCGGGTGAAACGTCTAACAATAGCAACACGGTCCCGAGGGAGGATTGTATAATAACAGTGATAAAGTGAGTGAATCTATCGGATTAAGGAAAGATAAGCCATGGATATCCAAGAAAACAATTTAGATTCTTTTAGTGTGATACAGACAGATTTTGCCGACTGCATGGACTGCTATCGATGTGTACGGGTGTGCCCCGTCAAAGCCATCCGTATCTCGGGCGGCTACGCTCGCGTTGAGGGCGACTTGTGCATCCAATGCGGAGCGTGTGTCCACGAGTGCCCGCAGCACGCGAAGATCATCCTGCCCTCGACCGATTACGTCAAATCTCTCATCGAGGACGGCCATCGTGTCGTCGCGTCGGTCGCACCGTCCTTTCCAGCCGTTTTTCCCGGCTGGCAAAGTGAACGAATTCCCGCAGCGCTCCGAAGACTCGGTTTTTCCTACGTCGGCGAGACGGCCGAAGGAGCCGAAGCTGTATCCGAGGTTTCCCTTACACAAATGAAAAAAGGCAGCATATTTACTGCGTGTCCGGTTGTTGTCCGCTATGTCGAACAAGAAAGACCGGAGTACCTCGAGCAGATGATCGCTATCGTCTCTCCCATGATCGCTCATGCGCGCATACTCCGAGAACGCCTCGGCGACGACATCAAGGTCGTTTTCGTCGGCCCTTGCGCGGCCAAAAAACAGGAAATCATTCGCCCCGAAAACAGAGGCGACGTGCAAGCCGCGCTCACGTTTACGGAGCTGGTGAATTGGCTTGAAGATGAAGAAATCGATCTGACAGAGTGTCCGGCCGAGAGTTTCGACGGAGAAGGAGGGTACGACGTCGCTAGGTTGTTCCCGCTTGAAGGAGGCATGCTGAAAACGTGTGATATTCTTACCGACGCATCGGTTGACGACATCGTTCACCCTTGCGGTGCGGATGCTGTCAAAGCTCTCTTTGATGTGCCGGTTGAATCGTGGAATTTCCGTGCGTCTGAGCCTCTATTTTGTGACGGCGGCTGCATCGGAGGTCCCGGATACCCGACAGATGTCAATCTTTTCGAGAGACGACAACGTGTCCTCGATTACGTCAAATCAAAATCACTCGGACTCCCTAAGGCGGAATCCTTTCCTGTCAATTTACACGCCACATTCGAAAAACGAGACAAAATCATCTCACTCGATTCGGTAAGTGATGAGGAGATCGAACGCATCCTCGCCGAAACGGTGAAAGCAGACGAAAGCGAAAGACTCAATTGCGGAGCGTGCGGATACAACAGTTGTCGCGAGAAGGCGGCGGCAGTCGCGCTCGGCATGGCGGAGGCGTCGATGTGTCTCCCGCAGATGCGTCGTCACGCAGAGCGCCGGGTAGACCAGATTATCGAGATCTCGCCCATCGGCATCGTCGCGCTTGACGAGGATCTGCACATTCGAAACATGAATCCTGCTTTCAAGGAAATGTTCCTCTGCACGGATCGCATCATCGGACGCGAAATCAGCTATCTCATCAATGCCGCAAGCTATGAAGAAGTCGCAAAAGGCAATAAAGTGACAGCCGAGGCCGTTCGCGCCAAGTACGGAAGGCGCTACCACGAGATCGTCTCGCTCACAGCGGACGGGAACGAGTACATCGGATTCTACCTCGACTTGGCGAAGGCGGATCCCGACACGAATCAGATCGATCTCTTGCGCGAACAGATGGTTGACAAAGCCAAGGAGATCTTACAACATCAAGTGGAATTTGCTCAAAATCTCACCCAATATCTCGGTGAAAGTACTGCGGAGAGCGAAGTGCTCGTCCGCCGCCTGATTGATATGTACGAGGAGGACAGCTAATCGATGCTCCACTACGAATCCTTTACCAAACAAGTTTGTCAAGATCATCAGAACGTTTGCGGCGACCACATTGTTTCGTTTAACCATAAGGATTCATATTATTTCGCCATTTTTGACGGGGTCGGATCGGGCATTCACGCGAATCTTTCTGCCATCGCGAGCGCCAGCCGCTGGAAGAAGATGATTCGAGAGGGGATCTCCATCAGCGGGGCATGTGAAAGGATTGCGGCGGATATGAACCGCGCGCGGAGCCAGAAGAGCACTTTCGCCGCATTTATCGCGGTCAGAGTGACAAATCACGGCAGCGCGCTTATCTATACGTTCGAGTCGCCAAGGCCGATCCTGTCACGCAAAGGCGTGACGCGGATACTGAAGCCGCGCCATATTGCCACCGGACTAGAAGAGATCGGTGAAATCAAATTTGATCTCGAGGAAGGAGACATGCTCTTCATCTTCAGCGATGGCGTGAGCCAGTCGGGGATGGGGAGAGGGTGCGCTCTCGGCTGGGGAGAAGAAGGCGTCACAGCTTTCATTAGACGTCATTTTGCTTTCATGGAACCTTTTGAACTGCTCGACGCGCTTGTCGAACACTGCAATAAAATTTCCGGCAATCAGTACGAAGACGATACATCTGTCATCATGGTTCAGGTATCAGAGGCGAGATATCTCAGCTTGTTTTCCGGACCGCCGCGGTGGCGTCATAACGATAAAGCCTATGCCGACGCATTTTGCAAAGCGGAGGGGACGAAAGTGATCTGCGGCTCGATGACGAGCGATGTCCTCGCGCGAGAACTCGGCACAAAGGTAAAACTTGTTTCCAAAGGAGATGGTCTCCATTCGCCTCCGATATACGCGATGGAAGGCGCCGATTTTGTCACGGAAGGCGCGATCGCGCTCAACCAAGCCGCCAACCTCCTCTACGCCAAGCCCGACGAAGTGACCGGAAATTCCGCGCCGGAGCAGCTTGCGAGGCTCTTTTTCAACTCGGACGTCATCCATATCTACGAAGGACTCGCCTTGAACGAAGCGCACGAGATGCTCCGTTTCAAACAGCTTGGCATTAGGGTTCGCCATGAGGCCCTTCGCGCCATCATGAACCGCCTAGAAGACCTAGGGAAGATGATTCACTATCATCCATTCTAACTCTGACGCAAGTAATCAGGTAATATCAATTAATCGCTTAATTACCCGCTTAGAGGATTCTGACGCTCGTTGAACAACTGATCGTTGTGTCAAAAGGCACTTTGAGCAGCACCACACAAACAGACCGCTAAAAACAGCTGTTGATACTATTTCGTGAATCGGCGGCTGTTTTCTTTTGTTTTCATCGTTAATTTAGCGACGTCAAATCGTTAGCTTACGTCATAGATTTTGAAATACGATAAAGCCATGTAAAAAGTGAAACAAAAGATGTGGAACGTGTGCTACGAGAGAAGCTTACAGAGAAGCTTACATAACAATTAATTCTTGACAATTAGAACTAAAAGGTTAAGAATTAATTAGCGAATGCTGTTTAAACGCACAGTGAACGCTTATAGAAGGTGATGTTATCACAAAGCTGCGTGTCGATTTGGGGTTACAATTATTTCGAGGATATAAATGGCGATCTCCTACGAAAAATGTTCCGAAACGCTCTTTGATCGATACCATATTAAAAGGGGAGGTTAAATATGTTATATCCCATCAGTACACAAACACGGACGGTCCAAGACTTAAATGGCATTTGGAAATTCATGTTGGAAGATGACATGGCGCCCAATGATGTCAGCACACCGTTAGAGACGAACCGCCACATGTCTGTGCCTGGTTCGTTTAATGATCAAGGAGTGACGCGCGATATTCGCATGCATATTGGTTATGTCTGGTACGAAAAAGAGTTCATCGTACCGAACATGCTTTTGGATCAAAGAATCGTTTTGCGTTTGGATGCGGCGACTCATGAAGCCGACGTTTACGTCAATGGAGAATTTGTTGTACGTCACAAAGGCGGCTACGTGCCTTTTGAAGCAGAAATACAAGATGTCATCAAGCCGGGACGCAATCGCGTGACCGTCAAGTTGAGCAACCGCATTGACTACACCAGCCTGCCTGTCGGCAACTACAAGGAGACGAAGACCGAAGACGGCAAAATTGTGCGCAAGCTTTCGGAAAACTTTGACTTCTTTAACTATGCGGGCTTGAATCGGTACGTGCGTATCTATACGACGCCAAAATCCTATATTGATGACATCGCGATTACCTACGATGTCGATCTTGATGCGCTTACCGCTGATGTAAAAGTTGCGACCACCGCATCAGGCGATTTTGATCAGGTCAAAGTGAAGATCTTGGACGCTTGTGATCGCGTCGTTGGGAAAGGAGTGGGGGAGACCGCGGTCGTCTCACTGGAAGATCTTAAACTCTGGCAGCCGCTTAATGCCTATCTTTACAAAGCACAAGTGAATCTTTGCAAAGAGGGCGAAATTGTCGACGTCTACGAAGAAGAATTCGGCATTCGCACGGTCGAAGTCAAGGGCACGCAATTCTTGATCAACGGCAGACCCTTTTACTTCAAGGGATACGGCAAGCATGAGGACACCTACATCAACGGCCGCGGCATCAATGAAGCATACAATATCGCCGATATCAATCTGATGCGCTGGATGGGCGCCAACTCGTTCCGCACTTCTCACTATCCTTATTCCGAAGAAATGATGCGTCTTTGCGACCGTGAGGGCATAGTCGTCATTGATGAGTGCGCCGCCGTCGGCATGTTCGAGGGGTTCAGTGTAGACTCGGCAAGCGGCATGGCGGCCAAATCGACGTGGTCCGTTCTGGATACCAAAGAAGCGCACGAGCAGGCGATGTACGAGCTCATCAAGCGCGACAAGAACCACGCCTGTGTCGTAATGTGGTCGGTCATGAACGAGCCGGATTCCGCCGGACCGGGTGCGCGGGAGTACTTCGAGCATATCTTCGATTATTCGCGCAAACTTGATCCGCAGAACCGTCCCTTTACCTATGTCAATTTCCAAATTTGCGGAGTAGACAAAGATATCTGTACCGATTTGGTAGACGTCATCTGCCTGAACCGCTATTTCGGCTGGTATTGGGACACCGCTGATTTCGTAAGCGCTGAGAAGCACCTGATCGAGGATTTGGAAAAATGGCACGCAAAATATCCGGACAAGCCGATCATGTTCTGCGAATATGGCGCAGATACGGTGGCCGGATTGCACGCGGTAGACGATATTCCTTTCACCGAGGATTATCAGGTTAAATACTACGAGATCAACTCTCGCGTCTTTGACCAATTCGATTTCTTCGTCGGCGAACAGTTGTGGAATTTTGCGGACTTCGAAACAAAGACCGGTATCAACCGCGTCCAAGGTAACAAAAAAGGCATCTTTACCAGAGGCCGCGAGCCGAAGGCCGCTGCGCGCCTGCTGAGAGACCGCTGGCTCAAAATCCCTGATTTTGATTACAAAAAATAAGGTGTAATGCTAAAAGAGACTAACTAAAGCGCACAGCTAAAGTATAAAGCTAAAGTAAATAACTTAAAGTACATAGCTAAAGTGTATAGCTAAAGAATGCAACTAAAAACGCGTAGCTTGAGTGCACACCTAAAGTGCACTTAAGCTAATAAAAAATATTCTGATCAAGGATTACATGTAATGGAGTGAGGCGTATGGCTAAATCAGAGACACTCTCAGGCAAAGAGATGCTTACTGAGAAGAAGAAATTTAACGTTTTCGATATGATCGGCGGTATTTTTAAACCGATCTTGATTGTTATCATCGGTGCAGGTGTGCTGCAGGCGCTGCGCGACATTTTGGTGCAGGTCGGAGCGATCTCCAGGGTGAGCAGTAGCTACATCTTTTTAGATGGCTTGGGCAGTGCGGTTTTTTACTTCCTGCCGATTTTCTTGGCGATATCCAGCGCCAACGTATTCAAAGCGACGCCGTTTTTGGCTGCCGCAGTGGCCGCTTTCCTGCTTTTCCCCAGTATCACCAATTTGTACAGCTGGGCGAACAGCGTAGGTTGGGATTTGACGTTATTCGGCAAGATCCCTATTACCTACGTGAAGTATGAAAGCAGTGTTCTGCCCATTATTTTGATTGTCTTTTTCCAATCCAAGATAGAACCGCTGCTAAAGAAGATTATTCCCGATTTGCTGCGGTCGATTTTATTCCCGGTCTTGACGCTGTTTATTACGTGTATTGCCGGCATCATTATATTGGGACCGATCGGAACTTGGCTGGGTGACGGCTTGGCTCTCGTCATTACCTGGCTCAACAGCAAGCTGCCGTGGCTGGTGCCTACTTTAGTGGGAGCGGCCAGTCCCTTCCTCGTCATTACCGGTTCTCACTATTCGCTCTTCCCCGTCGCCACACAGAACTTGGCACAGTTGGGATACGATACAGTGCTGATGCCGGGCATGATGGCTTCGAATATTGCGCTGGCAGGCGCCTCTTTTGCGGTCGCCATCCGTGCCAAGCAGAAGTCCTACAAGAGCTATTGCGCTTCGTCGGGCATTACCTCCTTCTTCGGCATTTCGCAATCCTCTCTATACGGTATTGCGATTCCGTTGAAAAAGCCGCTGATCGCCTCGGTTATCGGTGGCGGCGTGGCCGGTTTCTATGCGGGGATTATGAATATGCGCGCACAGAGCTTTATTACGCCGGGCCTCCTGTCGCTCGTGGGCTACTCCACACCGACCTCCAATCTGATCAACGCGGTGATCTGCATTGTGATCGCTTTTGCAGCGACTTTCATCCTGACATTCGTCTTAGGCTTTGAAGAGCCGAGCAAAGAGACGGTCAGAGAATTGACCGGTGAGCCGATCAGCGAGAGCGAGAAACAGGAGATCATAGACAAAGCCGAAGAACTGGAGGCTACCGCCAGAGAGGCCGAAGAGGCGTTGGGCGATGCCGGCATGGAAGTGACGCGAGCCACAATTGCAAGCGGCGCTTCCCGTCTTGGCCAGGCAGCTGGCTTGGTTTCTCCCTCGGAAGAAGAAAACAAAGAGGAGGAGGATCAGGTTCAGAAGGCTGATGAACAAGAAGGAGGAGATGCGTAATGAAACGCTTGTGTGCTCTCCTGCTGATCCTTGTTTGTTTTTTGGGCATCTCCGCCTGCAAAAAGAGCGGAGAAGACAAGGTTTTTACTTCTTATGTGCCGCCGAAGACGGCTGCCGTTAATGAAGACATTCAGGTAGATGAAACGAATCACATTACGATCGTTGATACTAAGACGATCACGCCGAATCCGGACAAACCGGATGAGAAAATATTGATTGTCACCTATGATTGGAAGAACGGTTCCGGAAGTCAGAAAGTCACGCATGGTAGTTTTCTGATGACTGCCAAGCAAGACGGTGTCGCACTGCAACCGAATCTTAAACATGTGGATGACAAGTTTAAGCTGGTAAAACCTATACAAGGAGGTGAGACGTTGAAGGGCATTCAGCAGGGTTTTGTGCTTTTATCCGACAACGATGTTACTTTGTCGATCAAAGGCAATATGCTGGTCGTTTTTGATAACGGCGTGCCGAAGGGCAGCTATCCCGTTGAAGTGTCTGTAGCTGTCAATTGATCGGATAGGACGTAAAGCAGGAGCGTAATTTAAAAACTAGATTTGATTCGGAGCGATCAAGAATGGCTGAGGCAGGTTTTTTAGTTTTCCTTTTCAATAGTGTTGAGAGGGCGCAAGAAAAATCTGCCTCAGCCTTTAAATGGTCGATTCCGAGGTGTCAGCATTTTCCGCTATAATGGAATGGTCAATATGGCGTTTGAGCTGCTGTTGCAAGACAGCGGCTTGTTCGATGTGTGTTTTGGGAGTCGAGCAAGCGGATCGTGACCTCGTGATTTCATGGCATTGAATCACGTTCTCATATCCTAAGCACGCTTCCGGCGGAGTTTGTCGCGCCTCTGACCGTTCGAGTATTTTTCCTCGCGAGTGGCCGACTGTCAAGATCGCAATAGCTTTGTTCAAGGAGGACAACATAATGAAAATGACGTTTCGTTGGTACGGGGAAGGCAACGATCCGATACCGCTTAAGTATATCAAGCAAATTCCCAATTGTTCCGGCATCATGGGCGTTTTAGATCAGTATGCAGCTGGTGAAGTCTGGCCGGAAGATGTGATCGCGGATTACGTAAAACATGTCAACGCTGCCGATTTGGAAGTCGAGGTCATCGAATCGGTCAACGTACACGAGGACATCAAATTAGGGCTTCCTTCGCGCGATCGATATATTGACAATTATCGACAGACCGTCCGCAATTTGGCAAAACACGGCATCAAGGTCATTATCTACAACTTTATGCCTGTATTTGACTGGCTGCGCACCGACTTAGCCCGCGAGATCCCGGAGGACGGCTCCAATTCCCTTTACTACGACGAGCAAGAGTTGTTAGGTATGACGCCACAAATGATCGTCGAAAGGACGGCGGAGACATCAGGCTTTACACTGCCGGGCTGGGAACCTGAACGCTTGGCGGATCTTGATCGCGTTATGAAGTTATACGAGGACGTCAGTCAAGCCCAACTCTTGGATAATTTCAAGTATTTTCTAGAGGGCGTCATTCCGACTTGTGAGGAAGTCGGTGTGCGCTTAGCCGTGCATCCGGACGATCCGGCTTGGCCGATTTTCGGCTTGCCGCGCATCGTACATACGAAAGAGCAGCTGCAGACCATCGTCGATCTCGTCGACAGTCCGGCCAACAGCCTCTGCGTTTGCACCGGCTCTTTAGGTTCAAATCCTGCCAACGACATTGTGGATATTTTACGCACTTTTAATGGACAGGGAAGGTTGGCATGTGCGCACGTGCGCAATGTCAAATATTTAGGTGAACGCCGTTTCCGGGAGGCTAGTCACTTCTCTGACGATGGTGACCTCGACATGTACGAAATCATGAGAGCCCTGTATGAAACGGGCTTTGACGGCTATATACGTCCAGACCACGGCCGCATGATCTGGGATGAGAAGGGACGCGCCGGCTACGGATTGTACGACCGGGCGCTCGGCATCGCTTATCTTAACGGTCTTTGGGAAGCACTCACTAAAGGAGGCAAACGCTGAAGTATCACCTGAACGGTCTCTGTAAAGCATTGAATAAGGGAGGAAAACGCTAATGTATCAAATATTAGAAGGACACGGTGTCGTTCCGGTCATCAAATTCAACGACTCGAGCGAGGCACTTCCGTTGGCGGACGCGTTGTCTGCCGGCGGCATCAAAATAATGGAAATCACATTTCGCAGCGCCGCGGCGGCGGAAGCTATCGGGCTGGTCGCAAAGGAGCGTCCGGATATCCTCGTGGGCGCCGGAACGGTGGTGAATTTGGAACAGCTGGAGAAGGCTGTCAAGGCAGGTTCCAAGTTCGTCGTAAGCCCCGGTTTTGACGAAGAAATCGTGATCGAGGGCTTGCGACAGGGCGTCATCATGCTGCCGGGTGTCATCACTCCGAGCGAGATCATGGCGGCCATGAAAATAGGTCTTACCGTCTTGAAGTATTTCCCGGCATCGGTGTTCGGCGGTTTACAGGCGATTAAATCCTATGCCAGCGTTTTCCCGCAAGTTAAATTTATGCCGACAGGGGGCGTATCGGCTAAGAATCTGGCCGACTATTTGTCTCTTCCCAATATCCAAGCCTGTGGAGGCTCTTGGATGGTAAGCGGCGACCTGATCGGCGGCAGAAAATGGGATGAAATAACTGCATTATCTGCAGAAGCAATGGATATCTATAGGAAAGTGAGAGGTTAACATGGAGTTAAAGGTAAAAGATGCGGCGTCTTGTAAGTACGACATTGTCTCCTTGGGAGAGATCATGTTGCGCTTAGATCCGGGGGATACACGCATTCGCACTGCCCGCCAGTTTACGGCGTGGGAAGGCGGCGGTGAATACAACGTCGCCCGCGGTTTGCGCCGCTGCTTCGGCATGCGGGCTGCCGTTGTGACCGCTTTGGCAAAAAACGACATCGGCTACTTGATTGAAGATTTTATTTTGCAAGGCGGCGTGGATACGTCATACATCAAGTGGATGGAATTTGACGGCATCGGCAGGAGCTGCCGCAACGGCCTTAACTTCACTGAGCGCGGCTTCGGCGTGCGCGGTGCGCTGGGCGTCTCCGATCGAGCCAACACGGCGATCAGCCAACTCAAACCGGACATGATCGATTGGGAACGCCTCTTCGGCGAAGACGGGGTGCGCTGGATGCATACGGGCGGGATCTATGCCGCTTTGTCAGAAAACTCAGCCGAGGTCGTCATCGAAGCTGTCAAGATCGCGAAGAAATACGGAACCATCGTCAGCTACGATCTGAACTACAGACCGTCCTTGTGGAAAGCCATCGGCGGGCTGGACCGTTGCCGTGCCGTAAATACGACGATCGCGCCATATATCGACGTGATGATCGGCAACGAAGAAGACTTTCATGCTTGTCTGGGTCTGGAGATCGACAGCGACCTGAAATCCTTGAATGTAGACAGCTATCGCGAGATGCTTCAAAAAGCATCTGAAACTTACCCGAACTTTAAGGCCATCGGCAACAGTCTGCGCACCGTTCATACGGCGACGATCAACGATTGGTCCGCTCTCCTTTATGTCGACGGCAAAATATATAAAGCGAAGCAATATGATCGCTTGGAGATCTTCGATCGCGTCGGCGGCGGCGACAGCTTTGCCTCAGGCTTGATTTACGGTCTGATGACGACAGGGGATCCGGAAATCGCCGTCAATTACGGCGCGGCTCACGGCGCTCTTGCCATGACAACGCCGGGCGACACCACCATGGCGCGAAAAGAAGAAGTGGAAGCTCTGATGGGTGGCGCCGGCGCAAGAGTAGTGCGTTGACGATTAAAGGGTCTGGAGCCAGAGTAGTGCGTTAACGATTGAAGAGTAGTGCGTAAGAGTTTTGCGTTGACGATTAAAGGGTAGGGCGCTAGAGTTGTGCGTTAACAACTGAAAAAGATACGGGTGCTAGTATTAGTATGAAAAAATTCATGGATGAGAATTTTCTATTGCAAACGAAAGCGGCGCAGACACTGTATCATGACCATGCCAAGGGGATGCCGATTATTGATTTTCATAATCATTTAAATCCGCAGGAGATTTACGAAGATCGTCAATTTTCAGATATTTCCACTTTGTGGCTGGCACATGATCACTACAAATGGCGAGCGTTGCGTGCCTTTGGCATGTCGGAAGACCACATCACCGGTACGGCGGACGCGTTTACGAAGTTTTCAGCTTACGCCAAGATGATGCCCTATGCCATCGGCAATCCTCTCTTCCATTGGACGCATTTGGAGTTGCAGCGCTACTTTGGTATCGATGAGGTATTGAGTGAACAAAACGCGCGCGCTATCTATGACAAGTGCAATGCGTTACTGCGATTTCCGGAATATTCGGTGCGCAATCTGCTGCTCAAGATGAACGTTGAGGCCTTGTGCACAACCGACGATCCTCTGTCGGATTTGCAGTACCACAAAGTCTTAAAACAAGAGGGCTTCGCGGTTCGAGTATTGCCGACCTTTCGGCCTGAGCGGGCGATGGCTCTTGATAAAGAGGGTTTTTCCGACTATATTGCCGAATTGGCGACGTATGCGCCTAAGCAAGCGATTCGCGACATCAAAGACGTGGAAGCTGCTTTATATAGCCGCATGCGCTATTTCCATGATTGCGGTTGCCGCATCAGCGATCACAGTCTGGAGAGAGAAATATTCGCCCAAGCAGATCCTGAGCGCGCCGACGCCGCGTTGCAGAAGGCGTTAACGGGCGCTGCACTGAGCGCGAAAGAACGATGCGACTACAAAGGCTATCTCCTGTCTTTTCTTGGAAAAGCGTATCACGAACTCGGCTGGGTCATGCAACTTCACATCGGAGCCTTGCGCAACAACTCAGAGCGGATGTTTGCCCGTTTAGGTGCGGACACCGGTTACGATTCCATGGACGATTTCAACTACGCTAGACAACTGTCCGGTCTATTGAGCGAATTAGATTTGCAAGATCAGCTTCCGAAGACGATTCTTTATTGCTTGAACCCTAAAGACAATGCCATGATGGTCACCATGATGGCCAATTTCCAAGGCGGCGGACAACGAGGCAAAATGCAGTTTGGAGCGGCGTGGTGGTTTCTGGATCAAAAAGAGGGCATGATCAATCAGCTGGAGGCGCTAGCCGGAAACGGACTCCTCGCCAACTTCGTTGGCATGGTGACAGACTCGCGTTCCTTCCTCTCTTTTCCGCGTCATGAGTATTTCCGTCGATTGCTGTGCGATTATTTAGGTCAGATTGTAGAGCGGGGAGAGTATCCGTACGACTTAGACTTCATCGGAGGGATCGTAGAGGATATCTGCTACAACAACATCAAATCGTACCTCCTTGGCGAGGAACTCGGTAGGGAGTGATGTTTTTGGGTAAGATATTTAATCGCGTCTAATGCTTTTAACAAGTCACTTAGTGGAGAGCGATGTTTTGGATGATTCACTTGGTCGAGCGAGATGTTTTTAGGCGAGATGGCTAACAGAGTGTAATGCCTTCTTCGACAAAAACAACATCAAGTCAAATCTGTTCTCCAAAGCATAAAACTGCTTTCAAAAGTATAAGCACAACGCATGCCTGAACATAATAGCTTCCGGCATGCGTCTTTTTTCCCTCAATATTTAAAGGGCACTCTAGTCGGTGTCAGAGGGAGGTTGATCTCCATTTTTAATCTTGTCTAGAGTTTATGTGCTATCAGCACAGCGGTTTTCGTTATTAAACTCTATCTTTCGTCATACTCAAAAAAGAATAATTTAGAGTCAGCTGGAGTCAGTTGAATGTTAGAAAACATAACGATAGTTGTTGTGAATTCCAACAAAGAGTTATATAATGTAAAAGCTGGCGGAAAAAGGAGATAAATCAATGAAAACTATTAATGAAAGAATAAGGGAGCTAAGGAGCCAGTTCAATCTCTCACAAGATTATGTGGCTCGGTATCTTGGTATAAACCGTGCAACATTTACGCAAATGGAAAATGGAAACAGAAAAATATATGCAGAAGAATTGTCAAAATTAAGTGCATTATTTGGCGTTTCTTCAGATTACTTATTGGGAAATACAGAAATAAATGAGCCAGCAACCACTGTATTTGCCAGGAGTTTTGAAAAATTAAATGAGACGGATCAAGCTGAAATTATGAATTTAATTAGGTTTAAGGAGCAAATAAAATCGCAGAGGAATAAATAATGCATTTTTCCAAAATTGCAAGGGAATATAGAGATCCTGAAAAGATGGCGCTGGCATACCTGTCTTCATACTTCGGTGATCAAAAAATAGAATACCCCATCAATCCTTTTCAAATGTTAAAGGATGAGGGTATTCTATTTTTATTCTCTGATTTCAGTAAACTTGAAGGAGTATATATCCCTGCGAGCGGTCAGGACGATATCTCGTTCGTAGGTATTAACATTAACCGACCGATTACACGCCAGCGCTTTACTGCAGCGCACGAACTATGCCACCATTTTAAAGATGCAGACAAAAAAATATCTTGTCCTATCTATGGAAATAAAAGTAAGATCGAGAAGTTTGCTGATAGTTTTGCAGCTGCTGTTTTAATGCCAATCAATGAGCTGCGTAGGCAAGTGAAAAAAAGACAAAAACAGCGAGAAGATATTACATTCGATCAAGTTTTAGAGATTGCAGAGTATTTTGGTGTTAGTTTTGAAGCTTGCCTTTTCAGAATAGCGTATCACGTCCATGCTATCTCCGGTGATACTGAAGCTTCAGCGTTAAAGAAAAGAAAAAAATCCTACGCTCCTGATAAAAAGAGGAAAGCGAAGCATATGACATATTCGAAGTTGTATGCAGGATTAATAGACTGTTATCAGGAGCAGCTTTCTCTTGAACAAACGGATCATGCACGTTTTCTTTTTCAGAGCAATTACATTTATAACGATAGCCGTATGGAAGGCTTGGATGTTACACGTGAACAGGCTGCAGAAATTGTTACAGATCTAAGGCTCAATGCGAGGCACAGTAAATACTGCAAAGAGGAAAATGAAGCATATCTTTCAGTTGCCGGTCATTTCGAGATGTATCAAGATATTTTTGCTGATCGAGGTATGGATAAACTTTCTGTATTTGATATATTTCAGATAAATAGAAAACTTTTTTTGTATTATCCACATCCAGAATTTGGAGGGTCAATTAGACAGAGTAATACACTCGTGTTCGGCGCCAGGTTCGAAACTACTGATTATCACAATATCATTAAAGATCTAATGGAACTTGATGAGGAAGTGAAGGAATTTTACGAACGTCACAAGCAAATTCCGACAAGTGAATATGTTATGCATGTCGCGCGGACTCATCACAGAATAACTCAGATTCATCCATTTGCTGAGGGTAATGGTCGAACCGCTAGGGCATTTATGAATCTTCAGCTTGTGCGTGCGGGTTTAACCCCAGTTTATATTAAGGCTGAAAATAAAATTCAGTATATAAATGCTCTTGAAAGGGCAGATGAGTACGGTGATTACGATGAGTTATATGAAGTAATTTTTGAATCAATGTTAAGGCTAAGTGTAGATTTACGCATTGAATGATTTATATTAACAAAGATCTTCCGCATATTACAGAAATATCGATATAGCGGAAGTCCAGTAACTAGAAATTTAATTAAGTAGATTCGGGTAGCAAAAGCTTTTAGCATAAGCTGATATAAAACTCCATTTTGGCCAGAGAATAAACAACATCATATATTTTCTCTCAGGACGGCTCCATAATTATTTTGAAACATAACAAAAGGCAAGGTTAAAATGATGCATAGGATCTTGATTATTGAGACAGAGATACGGCTCTACGCATCGGGCTCTTTAAAAGACAAGCGCCAAGTGCAAAACAGAATCATTGACAAATTGAAAGCCTCTCATAATGTCTCTGTCGCTGTGACCTCACAGCAGGAAACGTGGAATATGATTGGCCTAACGATCGCCTATGTTGCGCTTAATCGCAGCGCCGCGTTGCAGAAAACGACATCGCTAGAGAAGCACATCTACAGGATCCTCGAGCAAGATGGCAGTGGGGAAATCAGCAGCTTCATTCCGGAGATCATATGATCTTTTAGCGATGAGAGCATGACGTGAGCATAAACTAAAACGTGAAACACAGCGTTGCAAATCTAAAATAATAAGGAAGACTAGCAAATGAACAACTACGAAGAGAAAGATTACAAGGTATTTGACCTTTTCCGAAACCAGTGGGCACTCGTATCAGCCGGGAACATGGAGCATTTTAATTCTTGCACGGTTGGATGGGGAAGTCTGGGTACTCTATGGAGAAGACCGGGAAAGAACGGGGCTATCGTAACAGTGTACCTCCATCCGACTCGCTACACATGCGATTTTTTGAAAGAGAACGAGACTTTCACGGTCAGCTTTTTCCCTCCCAGTTGTAAACAGGCCTTGAGTTATATGGGCTCTCACTCAGGACGCGATGGAAATAAAGCTGAGGCCGCAGGTCTCACGCCCGTCGCCATAGGAGATAGCGTCACTTATGAGGAAGCTCACTTGACCTTCCTTTGCAGAAAAATCTACCAGCACCAGTTCGCCAAAGAGGATATTGCCATAGACGTACAGGAGCACTACAAAGCCAATCCAAGCTCATTTCCGCCGGATAAAAATGGAAAATGGCAGCCGCACTGGTTCTTTGTGGGCGAAATTATAGAAGTCGACGATAAACGGTAGATATCTCAAGCCTGAAATTAACATCAAATATTGCATCTTATATTTCAAGTTAGTCTTTAAATTTGAAATAAGAATCGCAAAATGCTGCTCATATTTCAATTTAGGTTGCAAAATTGAAATAAAAAGACTATAATAAGGCCATTATTTCAATTTGAACGGAGATGTATAACGATGAACAGTCGGGCGGGCAAGTACAAAACGAATCTATCCGGGGAAGCGGAGTACAAGTCTTTCATTCCAAATTCCTTGCCACCTTACCCTGCTATCGAAATTGATGGCGAATTGTTAACGCAGCTTATTAAGGCCAATAATTCGATTTCTTCGCTCGAGAGTATAGTAAAGCGAATTCCGAATATGGAGCTTTTTATTTCCATGTATGTCCGAAAAGAAGCACTTTTGTCTTCGCAGATTGAAGGAACACAGGCTACTCTAGAAGACATTTTTGATCCGATGATGGAAATTAACGTAAACAGGGATGTTGCAGATGTTATCAATTATATAAAAGCAACTGAATATGCAGTAAAGCGTTTAGAAACGCTACCGCTTTGCAATAGATTAATAAAAGAAACACATGACGTTTTAATGACAGGCGTACGCGGACAAGAGAAAAATCCCGGTGAATTCAGGCGTTCTCAAAATTGGATTGGAGGTGTTGGCAGCACATTAAAAAATGCGAGGTTTATCCCGCCGAACGTTGAAGATATGACCGATGCCATGTCCGATTTGGAGAAATATATGAACGATGACAATGGACTTGATCATCTTATTCGGGCAGCGCTAATTCATTATCAGTTCGAGACGATACATCCTTTTCTTGATGGAAACGGGAGAATCGGCCGTTTGCTTATTACTCTTTATTTGATAGATAAAAAGGTTCTTTCTACGCCCGCTCTTTATATTTCTTATTATTTGAAAAAAAACCGTGTTGAATACTACGACAGGTTGAATGAAGTCAGAAATAAAGGAAACTATGAACAGTGGATTCTTTTTTTCCTGCTAGCGATCACTGAATCTGCGGAGGATGCGATAAACACAATTGATGACCTGTCTGTCCTACATGACAAAAACGTCGCCATCATTGAAAATATGGAACGTGTGTCTAAAACGGTTATGCAGGTGTTTAATTATCTCGAATCCAATCCGATGATCAATATTGGAAAAACAGCTAAGACTCTTGGAATATCATTCAATACGGTATCTTCAGCGGTGAATAGATTGATGGATGAGAATATTCTTGTTCAAATAGATAATTCGAGAAGAAATAGAATATTTGCCTACGAAGATTACCTCAATATTTTGCGGAAAGGAACTTGACGTTTAAAACGATATCATTGCGCCATCAAGATGGCCGGAGTGTCACGAAGACAATGTTAAAAAAATTCATATTATTCGTCGATAATTAAGAGGAATCTTTTCCAAATTGGTATTTTTGCGAATAGACCTTTTTCAAAAGCAACACATACACTGAAACTGGATAATTAAGTGCAACTCGTGTTCGGAGTATGTTTGAAAGAATAGATGGTAGAAGGAGGGAGTCCTGATGAATGAGAAGTTGTTAGAAGATGAGATATTTGTTCCGTCAGTCAGCAGCGGGGCAAGCGGTGATCTCGTGACGGTTCCCAAGGAAATATCTTTCTGTTCCGGAATAATCGTAGACGGAAAAAGGTTAAAGTCGTTTATATTTACAACCGACGTGGCCATAATCATGAATAACAATGCGGATGCGATATTTGCGGTATATCCTTTCACACCGCACCCTTCGATCTTTTCAGCAATAACGAGTGTAGCCCAAGCGCCTGTATTCGCTGGTGTAGGTGGCGGAACGACCAAGGGTCCCAGAGCTCGCGAAATGGCACTGCTTGCCGAAGCACAAGGCTGTATGGCTGTCGTATTGAATGCTCCGGCGCCGGTGGAAACCTTTGAGCTTATAGCCAAAACTGTGATATGTCCGATCGTTGCGACCATTGTTTCAAAGTACACGGATGTCGAGGAAAAGATAAAAGCCGGCGCGTCGATTCTCAACATCAGCGGCGGAGCCGTTACCCCGGAGATCGTGAAAAGCATAAGAAAAGATCATCCCACGATCCCTATCATTGCAACGGGCGGGCCTACCGCTGAAACCATCTTAAAAACGATCGAAGCCGGAGCGAATGCCATATCTTACACGCCTCCATCGAACGGTGACTTGTTCCGAATAAAAATGGATAAGTACAGAGAGGCTGCAAAAAAGATTTATATGGAAAACGAAGGAGCGTTGTAGGTCGCTACGTAAGTCGCTTCGAAGGTCGCTTCGAATTCAAAATCAACTTTTATCTACGGTAAACGTGTTTGGCACTTCGCCATAGGAGAATAGTAAAGGAGAGAACCATATGACACCGAAAAAAGCATATTACGAACGGGTAGCAAAGACACTAATCAAGAGCATGGAGCGCCGGCAAATGGAAGCGTACTATTGTTCGGACTGCGCCTCTGCCGTTAAAAAAGCCTTGGAGCTCATGCCGAAAGGATCGAGCATCGCTTGGGGCGGCTCTGAAACCTTGGAAGAATCCGGTCTAAAAGACGCGTTAGATCCCAATCTCTACAACATCATCGACCGCGACACTGCCAAGACAAAGGAAGAACAGCGCGAACTGTACGGCAAAATTGTCGGATGCGACTTTTTCTTGATGAGCACCAACGCCATGACGTTGGACGGCGAACTGGTCAATATCGACGGTCGCGGCAATCGCGTCGCTTTTCTGTGCTTCGGTCCGGAGAATGTCATTGTTCTGGCAGGCCTCAACAAGCTTACGCCGGATCTGGATGCCGCCATAAAGCGCGTCCAAAACGTCGCGTCTCCACCAAATACAATCCGATTAAATCGTAATACGCCGTGTTCTGTGACGGGTCGCTGCGGGGATTGTTTCGGATCGGAGAGCATCTGCAGCAGCATCGTCATAACAAGACGCTCCCATATCCCCAACCGGATCAAAGTCATTCTGGTCGGCGAAGAACTCGGGTTCTAGCCTGACTGTAATTCAAGAACGACATCCTAAAGCTGGTCGTCGCCTCTACATAACTGTCCACAGTCGAAACCATTAGCCTGCTTGGCGCCAAACGCCTTCGCAGCTGTTGCCATGCTTTGTACGCGGCAGGAGAGAAACATGAAGCAGAAATCAAACTACAGCAAGTTTTTGCTTCTTTGGAGCGGAGAACTGGTATCGGCAATAGGCGGGGGACTCACCAGTTTCGGGCTGAGTGTTTATGTGTTTCAAAAAACCGGAAGTGCCGGCAGCATGGCGTTGGTGGCGTTGCTGGCCTTTTTGCCGACGATGCTGTTAAGCGTTCCGGCGGGTGTCATTGCCGATAGGTACGACAGGCGCCTCCTCATGATAATCGGCGACGGCATGTCGGCATTAGGGCTTGTTTATATCCTCGTCTGCATGCTAACGGGCGAGGCGGCACTATATCAGATTTGTATCGGCGTGTTTATAAGTTCCGTATTTTCATCCCTACTTGAGCCGTCCTACAGGGCAACGGTGACCGATCTTCTTGCCAAGGAGGAATATTCAAGGGCAAGCGGCATGGTGAGTGTCGCAGGAAGCGCAAGGTACCTCATTTCACCTGTGATCGCAGGTTTTCTGCTTGCTGTAAGCGACATAAAGCTGCTACTTGTCATTGATATATGCACATTTTTCCTGACGGCGATCTGCACGGCCATCGTGAGAGCAGGTCTTAAGTCAAAACCGACGACAAACAAGATGACATTTTTGGAAAGCTTCAAGGAAGGATGGAGCGCCATTACAAGAAAACGCGGCGTTCTCATTCTCATCGTTGTTTCCTCCGTAATGACTTGCTTTATGGGCACGATTCAGATCTTGTCCGAGCCGATGGTCCTTGATTTTACAAACATCAGCGTTCTTGGTGTTGCCGAGACCATATGCGCATGTGGAATGCTCGTGTCGAGTGTCCTTATCGGAATTCGTGGAATTAAGAAAAATTTCGCAAGGGTGCTCAGCGCTTCCTTGTTTTTGGCAGGTCTTGCGATGATCGGCTTTGCCCTGAAAGAAAATATTTATTTGATCTGCTGTTTCGGATTTATGTTTTTCTTCATGTTGCCCTTTGCCAACAACAGCCTTGATTACCTCGTCAGGACAAATATAGATGCCGATAAGCAGGGACGAGCATGGGGACTTATCGGTTTCTTGTCACAGATAGGCTACGTCGTGGCTTACGGATGTGTGGGATTTTTGGCTGATAAAGTCGCCTCGATAAGGCAGGTAGGTGTTGGGCGAGGGGCGGCAACAGTCATTATTATCTCGGGTGTGCTTCTTGCAATCGTCGCCGTGGCGCTTTATCAATTCAAAGACGTGAGGGCTCTAGAACAAAATGAAAAAAACGGTTGATCATCTAACTGGCCGGTGAGATCAAAGGCGAACCGAAACTCGGGAAATAAACGCATGACGACGTCAACGAATGTGAGAAATAAACGACCCGGTGACTTGATGAGATGAGATGGTAACCGGCATATTAGCTGATACTATCAAATTGATAAATCGCGCAACAAAATAGATTAACAATCGATGCTGTTCTGTGTGGTTCCTCAGCATTTGAGGCTACTCCGCATTTAAAGATAATCGAGCGTGGTGACCATTTATGAAAGATGTTTTTTATGAAATGCAAATGTCCGTGATGCGTATTCTCTACTCTACGGAAGAATATTTGTTTCATCTATATGGATTGAAGTAAGATCACCTTAATACTGAAATAGACAAAGGATTTGCATGTGAATGACTATTTTAGAAAAAATTTATCAAATACTCATTTCTCACTACGGCGACCTCTGCTGGTGGCCAGCTGATACACCTTTCGAGGTGATCGTCGGAACAATTCTTACACAGAATACGGCTTGGTCAAATGTCGAAAAAGCGCTCAAACGCTTTGATGGAGATTTATCACCTGAGCGCATCATGGAATTGCCTATAGAGGAACTTCAGGAAATCATCCGTCCCGCAGGTTTTTTCAGGCAAAAGTCAGAGTATCTGAAAGCCGCTACCGAATGGTTTATGAGCTACGACTGCGACATTAATTTAATAAAAAGCTGTCCTCTTTCTGATATCCGCTCTGAGCTTTTACAGGTTCGAGGTGTCGGCAATGAGACGGCAGACTCGATTCTTCTCTACGGATTCGATTTTCCGACCTTTGTCGTGGATGCCTACACCATGCGATTATTCAAGCGTTTCCCGATAGATGCCGGAACGACCTATATGGAAGTAAAAAACTACTGTGAAAAGGAGCTTCCCCGGGACGCAGAGCTCTATAACCATTTTCATGCCCTGATTGTCCACAACGGAAAAGAGCACTGCAAAAAGAAAATGGAATGCGCAGGCTGCCCCTTAGAGGAGGCTTGTCATAAGGCGTCTTCTTAAATTCCCCCCTCTCACTCTTGAAAAACTCGAACAATAAAGCCCTAAACACTTGAATGAAATAGCCTCAAACACTTGAATAAAAAGGTCTCAATTACTTGAATGAAAAGGCTTTACCGAAGAATTAAGTTTAAAGTCTTTACTTCGTTCTCATCTACCACAGCTATGACAATATAATTGTCCTGAATTTGGGAGAGGGTTCTTTTGTCCTCTTTTTTCTTTCACACTAATAAATCTTGCTTCTACGAAGGATAACTAATTAAAATAATGGAGAGAAGAGGGCTATGAGTAACAAAGCGACCGAAAGTACTAATTTACATTCGTTTTGATCTTGTTATGATGCGGATATAAAATAGATTAAAGGTGGTGAAAATATGGCTAATAGGAGCAACCCTTTGGTTGATAGCGAGTATCAGTCTGGCAAGAAACTGTTGAATGACTTATTGAGACTGAGAAGAGAAGGAAACTACGTATTCCGAGGTATTAGTAGAAAAATAGAGTGGAAACCTGCAATTCAGAGGTATTACTCTAATGGAAAATACTATAATCTCGTAGAATATGAATATCGCATGCTCTATGATTTTTTTCAAAAATGGAACCTGAGACATTTCAATTCGAGCGAAAACATTCTGGAGCTTGTCGCTAGTGCGCAGCATTATGGAATTCCTACTAGATTAGTTGACTGGACAAGAGACCCATATGTGGCGTTGTATTTTGCTGTTAATAACAATTCAGACCCTGATGATGGCTGTTACTCGCTGATCTACACAAACTTAAATAATCATACGGTTCTCGATAGTTTGCGCATGACGTTAACGGTGGGAGATATTATAAAAGGTGATCCCGATATTCTATTCAATTACATGAGATTTTTAAGGACAATAGGTGATCGGGAAGAACTTAAGGGGTTGTTGGATACAAGAAATCTTGATCTTGCAGAGATGAACGTTGAAAGTTCTTTGCATTACAATGAAGATGGACTAATTTTTTATGATTCACCTTTATCTAATGAAAGGCTTTTGGCACAGAAGGGATTATTTTCTATTCCTGATTCACTGGTTGATCAAGAAGCTGCAAACCAGATAAAGAAATTCACGGAGGAAATCAAAATACGACTTTCGCCAAAAGATAGAGATGAATTAATTAAATATTTAGAGAACATGAATTACTCCAGAAATTATCTCTTTCCAGATCTTCAAAATTTATGTAGATATATCGTTGATAAAACGATCAAATTTGCTGATGAATAAAACTTCATTTCCGTCCCTGCGATCCCGGGTAACAGATGTTAATCTTTCTTTGAAGTGATATATTTAGTTATTATAATGTGAATTAATTAATGTAGAGTCGAGTTTTTTGATTCTTTTGGATGAAATTGAAATTGTTAGAAGACAGACTAATCTTTCGCAAACAGTTTTTACAAAAAGGCGTAGTGTTTTCTATTGCGACTACGACTCTTTTTCGATGAGCCATCAAATAAACAAGACCTAATTTGATGGCAATGCAAATCGTTTAGGCTCTTTGCCTGAAATGAGAACTATTTTATACGCCTTTTGAGAAAAAAAGATCAGGGTTCAGAAGGGAGAGAAAGAAATGAGTATGATTATCCCGAAGAATCAAATGACGGAAGAAGATATTAAGCTCAATTTTATTACTCCTGCAATTCAAAGTCGTGGTTGGAAAAACAAGATTACGATGGAAACAAGAGTTAAATTTACGGATGGAAGAATCAATCTTAGAGGAAATCTCATTACTCGCGAGGCAGCAAAAAAAGCCGACTATGTTTTATATATCAACGCAAACAATCCTATTGCCATTGTGGAAGCAAAGGATAATAACCATTCAGTTTCGCAGGGACTTCAACAAGCCATGGCATATGCTCAGATGCTGGACGTTCCTTTTGCATATAGTTCGAATGGCGATGCGTTTTGTGAGCATGATTTTTTAACCGGCTTTGAAAGACAGATTCCCATTGATCAGTTTCCTACTTATGAAGAGCTTTGCGAACGCTTTAAAGCAGGAGCTAATGATGGTCAAGGCTTGTCTACATCGGAAACTGCTCTTATCAATCAACCATACTATACAAGCCAAACAACCTATGCTCCAAGATATTATCAGCGTATCGCAATCAACCGTTCTGTTGATGCTATTGCAAAAGGTCAAAAACGTTTGCTTTTAGCAATGGCAACCGGTACCGGAAAAACTTACACGGCATTCCAAATTGTATATCGTTTGTTGAAAGCCGGTTTTATTAATAAAGTTCTTTATCTGGCAGATAGAAATATCCTCGTAGACCAGTCTATTCAGCAAGACTTTGCGCCACTTAGAAAGTCGATCCATAAGGTAAACTTTGCCAAGGACGATCCATCCACAATTACCTCCTACGAGGTTTACTTCTCCCTTTATCAACAGCTCACGGATAGGGAAGATCAGAACGATGAAGATGAGGGTGAAGCGGTATCACGCTTAAGTCAACTCTTCAATCCTGATTTCTTCGATCTCATTATTGTAGATGAGTGCCATAGGGGTTCTGCGAAGAGGGATAGCAATTGGAGAAAGATATTGGAATACTTCGATTCGGCAGTTCAGATTGGTATGACTGCAACGCCAAAGGAAACAAAATATGTATCCAATATCGACTATTTCGGAGAGCCTGTTTATACTTACAGCCTTCGAGAAGGTATTGAGGATGGTTTCCTAGCGCCATTCCGTGTTATTGCTATAACTACTGATATTGCAGATGGTTGGCGACCAAGCAAGGGACAGAGAGACATTTATGGCAATATAATCGAGGACAGAATATATAACAACAGTGACTATGATTACAATATCGTTATTGAGGATAGAATCAATAAAGTTGCTGAAGAGATTACTAAATACCTGAAAAGCACAGGTAGGATGCAAAAAACAATCGTTTTCTGTGCAACTCAAGAACACGCAGAGTATATGAGAATTGCACTCAATAATCTCAATGCAGATATGGTTCAAGAGAGTCCGGATTACGTTGTTCGTATTACTAGTAGTGATGATTATGGAAAAAGCAAGCTAGATTACTTCATTTCGGTATCAGCAAAATATCCGGTAATTGCAACGACCTCAAAATTGTTATCAACCGGTGCAGACTGCAAGATGACGAAGCTTATCGTTATTGACCAGATGATAAACTCAATGACCGAATTCAAGCAAATTATCGGTCGCGGCACTCGCCTGAGAGAAGAAGATGGCAAGACCCATTTTACGGTGATGGATTTTCGCGGAGTATCGCGGTTGTTTGCTGATCCGGAGTGGGATGGCCCTATCGAAATCTTGCCCGGCTTCGATCCTGATTCCGGTGATGAAAGTAAGCCTCCACCTGTGCCGGAACCTGATCCTGAGCGAACACCAAAGCCTTATGTTGATTCAAACGGATGCCAAGTGTCTATCGTAAATAAAACTGTCTCAATATATGACGTAAACGGCAAGCTTCTTCGCAAGGAAAATATCATTGACTATACAAAGACTAACATCCTTGGAACTTATGCTTCTCTCGAGAATTTCATTCATCAGTGGACAACGGAGCAAAAGAAAGAAAAGATTCAAGAATTGTTCCGAAAAAGAGGAATTGATCTTGATTCTTTGAAGATTGAGCAAGGTATGGAGGATGTTGATGACTTTGATTTTATCTGCCATGTTGCCTTTGACCAGAAACCATTGACCAGAAAAGAAAGAGCTAACAATGTAAAGAAACGAGATTACCTTTCAAAGTATGGCGGAGCTGCTAGAGAAGTACTTGAAGCACTCCTTGATAAGTATATGGATATGGGAATCTATGAGATTGAAAATACAGATATCCTGAAGCTTGATCCCCTTAAGAGATATGGCTCGCCATCGAAAATTGTCGCAATGTTCGGTGGCAAAGAAGGGTATGCCAAAGCGATACAGGAACTTAGTGAAGAATTATACAAGGTGGCATAAGCGATGAGTAATTTGTCAACATTCGTAAAAAGAATAAGGAACATTATGCGCAATGATGCCGGTATCAACGGCGATGCGCAGCGTATTGAGCAACTTGCGTGGTTGCTCTTTTTAAAAGTATATGATGCTAAGGAGCAAGACTGGGAAATCGCCGATGATAATTAGAGCCTACTGCGCAGGCATCAAATGCTTGAGATAAGGCGATTAGCGGTTTATATCCAGTATAATAGGTGCAAGCAAAATGCAGGATATTGAGGAAAACCCTTGCACTTGGAGGATCTATGA
>JAAZKK010000061.1 GCA_012799825.1 Clostridiaceae bacterium
CCGGCGATGTGCTCTACTTTAACGAGGCTACAATTTACAGCGAAAGCGAGCGACGTGAAAAATACTGTTTTACCGGCGTGCTGGAAAACGGCGTTTTCCTTGTCGGAACGGATGTTGCGGCGGGAACATACGATGTTTGCGCAGCAGAGCATTTGAAAGAGGGCGACAAGCCCGTTTGCGAGATCTATGCCGATTATTACGGCCGTCCCGATCCTGTAAGGAAATATGAGCTGTCCACCGGCTCGGCCGAGGTGACGGTTGCAGACGGCGAGTTTATCCTGGTGGATCATGCGGTTATTATGGCAGACCCGCTCTCTCTTACGTCGAAAGAAACAAACAAGGAAGAGCAGAAAGAAACGAATAAAGGAGAACAGAAAGAAACGATGAAGAATAATGAAATGAACTTTGCGGAAGGTTTCGTTGCCAGCGAAAGCCCGACGATTTTTGTAGATATCCTCATGGACAGCGGCGCTCACATTGTACTGGAGCTGGATGCTGACGCGGCCCCGATCACGGTGGCCAATTTTCAAAAGCTGGTCGGTGAACATTTTTATGACGGCATTATCTTTCACCGCATTATCGCCGGCTTTATGATTCAAGGTGGCGACCCTGACGGGATTGGGACGGGCGGCTCCGATGAGAACATCAAAGGCGAGTTTGCCGCAAACGGCGTCGACAATCCGATCGCGCATGAACGCGGTGTCATTTCGATGGCGCGGGCAAACGACTACAATTCTGCGAGCTCGCAGTTTTTCATTTGCCACGATGACGCGCCGCACCTTGACGGCATGTACGCTGCGTTCGGCAGGGTGGTAAGCGGCATTGAGGAAGTTGACCGCATCGCGTCACTTCCAACTGACCATTACGACTATCCCGATACGCCGCCTGTCATGGAGCGTGTCTTCTTCGTCGAGCACGTTGGCTGAAGGGAGAGCAAAGTATCCATCACCTATCTGCCGGCGGTATCGTCTTCGTTGAACGTGTGGGTTGATGGCTGATCGCCACTTGGTCACCTCTACCGTCACATCATGTCCTTTTCGTCGAGTACATGTAGAAGACCATGTGTAACGAACAATACACTCGATATGTATCAAACGACACATAGCGGCTCCTTTTCTTGCGGTTCAACTCAGCGAGGCGTATGCTTTGACTAACATGACTTTTTAAGCGCTCGGGACAGCGCTTAAAACCGTCCCGCAGAGTGCACCGGGCGTTCGATCATGGTGCCGAAGGAGTATAAAAATGAAAACGAAAAAGAGGAAAACGCTGCTTGTGACGGCGCTATTGATAGCACTTCTGATGATGGCGTCCGCTTGTGCGAACACAACGACGCCGGATGATACATCGCCATCTGAGACAGTAACGTCAAGTACAGCGACAGAGGCAATAGTTCCGGACGTGACAGAACCGGAAACGACGGAACCCGAAACGACAGAACCGGACGAATCTTCGCCGCCTTCCGGCGATAAAGTCGAATTGAACATAGTAGGACTCAAGGGCCCGACGAGCATGGGACTTGCGCCGCTTGTCCTTTCCGCTGCGGATGGAGAAGAGACGTTTGATATCAGCTTTTCTGTTGTCGGCGCGCCGACCGATGTGGCTCCATTGATCGTCAAAGGGGAGGCCGATCTCGCAGCCGTTCCCGCTAACCTTGCCTCTGTGCTCTACAACAAAACAGAGGGCGGCATATCGGTGGTTTCCGTGAATACGCTCGGTGTTCTCAATATTGTTGAGCGCGGCGAAGAGGTCACGACGCTCGCAGATCTCAAAGGCAAAACCGTTTATGCGTCCGGTCAGGGCGCGGTTCCCGAGTATGTATTTAACATGCTTTTGGAGAAAGAAGGGCTTGACCCGTCGAGTGATCTTGACATCGAGTGGCTGGCAGAACACACGGAAGTTGTGTCCAATCTGGCGGCGAATGATGGATCGGCCGCTCTTCTGCCGCAACCTTTCGTCACAGTCGCGCAACAACAGCTTGAAGATTTGAGAGTTGCGATCGATCTCAATACGGTCTGGGAGAGCAATATGGGAGATGCAGGCCTCATCATGGGGGTTCTTGTCGCTCGAAATGAAGTCATCGAGGCTCATCCTGAAGCGGTTGCCGATTTTGTAAAGCGGTATGAACAATCGATTGCGTTCGTCAACGACAACCCGGAAGACGCATCTAAAATGATTGAGCAGCTCGACATTTTCAAGGCGGCGATTGCACAGAAAGCGATCCCCCATTGTCACATACATTTCATGACAGGTGAACCGATGAAGACTTCTCTTTCAGGGTTTCTCGATCTCCTATACGATGTCGATCCGAAATCGGTCGGCGGAGAACTGCCGCCGGATGATTTCTACTATTCGCCCAACCGGTAAAGTGCTGTCGACGTGAAACCTGATCGGAGAAAAAACAGAATTTGGTATAGCTTGGGAGGGGTGCTGCTTTTACTTGTTGTTTGGCAGCTCCTCTCTCTTTTTTCAGGAACAAAATTCCTGTTGCCGCCGCCGCGAGATGTAGCAGTGCGATTTGGTCAGCTTTTTACTGAAAAAGAAGGCTGGCTTGCGGTCATTCAGTCGGGAGAACGCATCTTGCAAGGCGTCTTCCTATCTGCGACAGTCGCGGTTATCCTCGCTTTTGTCGCGTGGCGCGTAAAGGTTATGCAGCGGCTGATCGCGCCGTTTGTACTTCTCATGAAGACCGTGCCGATCGTCTCCTTCATCCTGATCGCCCTATTCTTTCTGGGAAATCAGGTGTTGACAATATTCATTTGCGGGCTGGTCGTTTTTCCTATGGTCTATGAGAGCGTGCTCGCCGCTTTATCAGGCGTTAGCCATGAACTTCTTGAGATGGCGCACGTTTTTTGTCTTAAAAAACGCGACACGCTCCGATTCATTATCGTTCCTTCATGTCGAGATCCGTTTCTCGCCGCAATGAGCGTCGCGATCGGCATGGCTTGGAAAGCCGGCGTTGCTTCCGAAGTTCTCTCTCTTGCCAAGCCGTCCGTCGGCTGGCACCTCCACGATTCTCGCCTGTACCTTGACATGGAAGGACTGCTTGCGTGGACGCTTGCGATTGTGCTTTTATCTTTTATCTCGGAAAAACTGATCATCTTTGTGTTGTGCCGGGCGATGTCTTACGTTGGCCGCAAGCTCCCGGAAAAGACAAAACGCATGGCCCGTTCGGCGGAAGAGAAGTCTGCTGATGATGTCGGAAAGCAGTCAGCAGAAGACGTCGAAAAGAAACCGGCATCTTTAGAAATGACAAAAGGTGCGATAGATGTGAGTAATTATGTGCTGTCGGGCGATCAGGCAGTTGCCTTGTCGGACGATATGGCGTCGAAAGTGACTCGTCGTGATCCTTCCAAATATGCGAACGGAACGGGTCATTCTGCTGTAATCACGATCGACGGGCTCGACAAAGCCTTTGGAGAGACCGTTCTATTCCGACAATTTTCGGCAGTGTTGCCGCTTGATCGCCCCCTCATTGTCAACGGCGCATCCGGATCAGGAAAAACAACCTTGCTCCGTATGCTTGCATCGCTTGAGCGTCAGGATGTCGGTGTTATTTCAGGCGTTCCGGCAAACGGTCGCTTCGTCTTTCAGGAAAATCGTCTGATTCCACAACTTTCCGCGCGCGACAACATCCGCGTAGTTTTGCCGGATTACGACGGCAACCGTGCCGACGCGTTGCTTCAGCGCCTGGACTTGTCGGATGTTAGCGATCAACCTGCCGCATTGTTGTCAGGCGGAGAAAAACGTCGAGTGGCGATTGCGCGCGCCATAGCGCCTAAGTCGGGCATCCTTTTTCTCGACGAACCTCTTCGCGAACTGGATGAAAAACGCGAGACGGAGGCCATCCGTCTGATTTTGGACGCATTTACGCAAGCGCCTGTCATTCTCGCCGCACACGATGTGCGCCTGATTGACAAGTTTAAAGCACGGGTGCTTACGCTTGAACGAGTTCAAGACGCAAGCGCGGAAGAAACGACATAAAACAGGGTTTGCCAGAATCAGTTGGCAGTCTATGATCGGATGTTAAACACGATCAAAACGACACGAGACCGGGACGAAATAGAATCATGTCGTAGTTTCGAGTTTGCGCATCACGCGCGAACAACATCACTGTTCCTTAATCGTTCCGTCATGGAATGCTTCAATAAGTTCGCGCAAGTCTTCGATTTGCGCGTTGATTTCTTTGCCTAAGTCCGTGTTATGTACCATCAGGCGTTGCGGCATTGGCTCCATGATGTGCAAGCGTGGTGTATAACTTCCCATATCGTTTTCAATCGTCTGGTAGTCGTGGTGTTCGGCGAGCGCCAGATGATGAGAGTTAAAGATCAGCGTGTAGCCGTTGATGCCTGTGCGTTTCTGATACGCTTTGGCCAATCCGCCGTCAATGACGTAGAGACGTCCGTTGGCTTTGACGGGCGTTTCTCCGCTTTTGACGGGAACATGGCCGTTTATGATGCGCGAATTATCGGGATTGAGCCCAAAATCGGCGAGGATCATCTTGCACGTCTCCTCTTGCGAAGAAAATGTGTAGTAGGGATCATAGATCTCTTTACGAATCGCCTTATCTTCTACGAAGAAATTTTCAAATGTTGACATCTGGCTTTTTCCGAACATGGGGGATTCCGAACCGCACCAGAGATACCACAACTTGTCTGCGGCGTCTGAAGTGTGATCCGCCAAGCGGCCTTGGAAATAGGCCTCTCTAATCTTGACGTTTAGGATATCTAAAAGAGCGCGTCCCTTATAGGTTTTGCCATCGACTGCAACCGATCGCAGTTCCCCTTCTTTGGTCAGCGGGATGCAGCCGTGGAAAAGCAAGTTGCGGTTGACGATTTTGTAGGTGCTTCCTTTCTCGTACAGGAATCGGACGTGACGGTGGAGCGGTTCGCTGTGCTTGAACGAGACCGCGATATTGTACATGACGTCTTCCTCATCCTTTGTGAGGCGGAGCGGATCGTCAGGATCGATGGTCGGGAAGTTCGTATCGAGCAACGGATAACGTTTGTCGCCGACAACGTATTCGCCAGTTTTGAAATCCACGTTTTTAAGCACATTCCGCTGAGCCATGTTCCATTCGGGATGGCGCTCGAGCATTTGGCCTTCCAGCTTAAACTGAATGATCGATATGGCTTTATGCATGCGGGCGGCTTGGTCGTCATCAATCAATGCCGCTTTCGGCAAATCATAATGGTGTACTTTGAAACGTTCGCAGGGATCATCGCCATATACTTCCGCTGCGAACGATGAAAGGGGTCGCAGATTAATTCCGTAGCCGTCTTCCATGAAGTCGAAAGAATTATATGCGATGCCGATGCGGACAACGATGGCCATACAGGGTTCATTTCCTGCGGCGGCGCCCATCCAAACGATGTCGTGGTTGCCCCATTGGACGTCGACGTCCGAGAACTGCATAAGTTCTTCCATGATGCGATGCGGTCCGGGGCCGCGGTCAAAAATGTCACCCAGGATATGGAGTGTGTTGACGCAGATATCCTGCACCATGACACAGAGTGCTTCGATGAAGGTGAAAGCGGCATCTTCCTCAATGACGAACCGAATCATATCGTTGATGTATGACTTTTTATTCTCATCTCGGAAGGCAAACAGTAATTCGGTAATGATATCGGTGTATTGTTCCGGAATTTTTGAAGAAATTGCGCTCCACGAGTATTTTGCGCCGATATGGCTGACAAGCGCGATCAGGCGATAAATCGTAATGGCCAACCAGTCCGGCTCAATTCTGCCTGATGATTTCAGGATCGACAGAACACGCTTCGGGTCGTAGATCAGGTTGGCTAGCTGGTTCTGCTCATTTTGTGTCAGCTCATAGGCAAAGAGCTCTGATATTTTGAGCCGGATATTGCCTGACGCGCTTCGCAAAATGTGAATAAACCCTGTATCTTCGCCGTGCAAGTCTGAGAAAAAATACTCCGTGCCCTTGGGAAGTTCGTTGAGGGCACGGAGTCGGATGATTTCAGCACGAGCCGCCTTCGCTGTCGGAAAACGCTCTGCTAACATGTTTAAAAATTTGATGTCATTTTTCATGGGAAACCTCCACATTCCGGCTCATTCAAAGCCTCTTTCTTAGAAACTGTTTAAACCGTTCCGTTCAACATCGAAAAACGCTTTTGTTCTCATGAAACGGTGCTGTTCATAAAATTCCGCAATTTCGAAAACTGCGTAGTATTCATTACGAGTTATTTGCTTTATCAACAACCCCGCACAGTCGTAAGACAATTGTTTATGGCGCCATCTTGCAGTCGCGGGGAAAGCTTCTATGCGGCTGACGCCTGCGTCGACAACCTCAAGACTCTTTTCATGATCAATTTCATAGTACCACAGCGCCATTGCCGTACGACACGATAAACGAGCAAGATATCTATTTGGACATTGTTGTCGAATGCGAATTGACGGGCTTGCAATTATATCTCCACAATATGCACCGCATTTCCATGCTCTTCGATGAGATCCAATAAGTCCTTGACGTTCAGCCATACGGTCGCTGTATTGTCGTTCGGGTGACATCCGATTCGTGCATTTCTCTCAAGAAAGCTTTTATCTAAATAAAATTCAACGCGTATTTCATCGTCATTGAGCAGCCCTAAGGGTGTGACTGAACCGGGTTCCAGCTTCATAATGTCAAACAGATCATCGCCCGATGCGAAGCTGAGCGGTTTCGTTCCGTGCGCATTTCTAAAAGCTTTCAAATCAACACGCTTGTCTCCTCGTACGGTGATCAAGTAGTAATTTCTCTTTTTCTTGTCGCGAACGAAAAGGTTTTTCGCATTGTCTTCAGGGTAAGGCAGATCAATTTCAGCCCATTCGTCCATGTTGTAAACGGCTTTATGCTCAGTTGCTTCGTAAGAAATTCCCTTTTCGTCAAGGAAATCATATATCTCTTTTTTGTTCATGTTTTTTACCTTCAATTTCTAGCAAGTCATAGCACGAAAACGGCTACTCCATTTTTTTTATTATCCTTATCGAATCTTCAGCCACCCATTCCCCTGCTACTCATTTCCTGTTGTCCGTCATCTGCCGGCATTACGCGATTAAAGACAAGTTCTTTTACGATACATGGCATCAATGTGATTGCCATGTATGAAGATGTGTAATCTATTCTGCCACAATCCGGAAAATGATTATCTTACAATTCTGATATCGGAAAATGCTGCTCATCTCATTTGCGCTCGAGCTTATACTTTATCGTATTGTTTATTTTTCTAGGGTCAATATTTTAATTATAGTTAAATACTGCAAGGACTATGCTTTGAAGACATGCTTATAGTCTTGGCGGATCGTTGAATGAATTTCGATTGACATGACGATTGCATTAAGATGTGATATGAAGATATAGGCAGAATAGCAAAATAGTAAGAATATCGTATGAAGAGACAGGCAGGACAACAAGTTAGGATGAACATCGAAGGAAGAAACTGAAGAGTCATTTCCTGCCAGGGAATCAAGAGGGAAGGCCGGCGATGTTATTGCCGAACAGGAAGGTGCGACAATGAAGTTAATTTTGGCCAGCCAGTCGCCAAGGAGGCGTGAACTGCTGGCGATGACGGGGTTTTCGTTTGATGTTGTGCCTGCGTCATGTGATGAGCACCATGTTATAGAAATGCTTGACGATAAGAATTCGCCGACGCATGTCGTTGAGGCGCTGTCTTTTGCTAAGGCGACGCGTGTTCTGGAAGATAATCCGGATGCGATCGTGCTCGGAGCGGATACCGTCGTGAGTTTAGACGGTGTGTTTTACGGGAAACCGGAGGATGAAGCGGACGCGCGGAGAATGTTGCGAGAATTGGCCGGAAGGACACACCTCGTGGCAACAGGTGTTACGATCCTGACAGGCTCATCGTCGGAAGTTTTTTCGGTATTGTCGGAAGTAACGTTCTATCCCTTGTCATCCATTATAGAATCGCTCATTGATCGTTACGTCGCAACAGGTGCACCGCTTGACAAGGCCGGCGCGTACGGCATCCAAGAGCTGGGCGGTCTTCTCATCTCAGAGATACAAGGCGACTTTTTTTCTGTAATGGGTTTGCCGGTCGCTGAAGTGTATCAGCGGCTCGCCCCTTTTGCCCCGTTTGACCGGTAAACGGAGTATTTGCTGCCCCTATTGTCGGCTCGTATCACGGTTGCGCTTTATCTAAATATCTAAGGCGCCCGTATTAGCGAAGTAGGCGCCTAGATTAGCGAAGGATGGATAGATTTGTTTGCCGTGACGGGCGGCAGAATGAGGACGCGTCCTCGCGAAAGTCAATGCAGTGGGCGTATGTTCGTTGCTATTACATTTCGTCGCACTCAAAATGCGATTAATAATCCGTCTCGAATTTGTTGACGATTTTCCAGTTTGAAAAGTCGTTGGCATCCCCGATGATCTCATAGGTAAGCATGTGATTCTTCGGCCTTGAGTAAAGTCGATGGTGAAGGTAGCGCGCGTTGATTTCCGTCTCAGGGACATCAAAATATGATCGTCCGAGTGATTCGTATGGAAGGCCTGCTTCCACATTAAGAAAGGGCCTCAAGTTATCGGTCGTCACAGGCGCCCGATTGACGACAAGAGGTGTCCCGCCGGCGCCGCGCGGTTTGACAAAGAGGGCTGTCACAATAGGTCGGTCAAGAGGAAAAAAATCATCTTTCCTTGCGCCGTGATCCCCTGTAATGATGATGGTGCTGTCGTTGTATTTTCCCAATCTTTTCAGCTCGGCGAGATAATGAAACACGATGTGGAAACTGCCCTTTGTCTGTTCGATCACATTTCTTTTCCCAACGACAGCAAGTTGCGCCGTTGCATCCATAACGTAGGGCTCGTGCGGTCCCTGTAAGTGAATATAAGCAAACCGATTTCTTGACCCTTCGATCGAAAGGCCGTTTTGTGACAGTTTTTCGAAAAACTGGATATCATCGGTAATGTAAGGTGCTTGCCCCGATGTCGTGTAGACAAGGCTGCTGAATCTATCCGACGACGTCCAGAAAATAGGCTTTAGCAGATAGGGCGCATAGCGGTATGCCGTAAGCTGGAGAACTTCTTGCAGCGCACGGCGCTGATCAACACGCAGTTCCTGATGAATAGCGTTTTGAACGGTAGGCTGAAGATCTTCAATCTTAGAGTAAGTGTAGCCTTTTTCCATATACATCGTAATTGTGTATCCTTCGTCGCGCAAATTCGGAAGAAATGTAGACGTTTGCCAGGCTTCTTTCATATATGAAGGTGTTGGTCGATCAAAAAAGTGATGCTTTCCGGTGAACATGTTGGGCACCGAAGGAAAAGTCTGACTGTAACACGACAGGTTGTTTGTAAAATGTGTAAATCCGTCGAGATGATCGAAATAATGCGGATTTTCTCTAAGCAATGCATTAATGTAGCAATTGTCAAGGCGGTCAAGTAACAGGATCACGATGTTATGTTGAGGAGCGATGTCATATATGCCGGCGTTCGAAAGATAGCCCTCCTCTCCTTTCAATGAGGGCAGGCGCGATGAAAGCGATACCATAGCGATCAGCTGAACTGCGACGAGAAGTCCGGACAAAGCGCGAAGGGCGATGGCCCATAGTTTTCTTCCAAAATAACGGAGCACAAAAGGAATGGCGAAAAGGACGATCGTAATGATCGTATTGACGATCCGTTCTTGGGTGTAGTCTTGCCATTCGATGGCATCGCCTGTCAGATTTCCGAGGGAACCGTTGAGAAAGTTGGCTTGGATGTAGCCCGTAAATACGGTGCCGAACACAAGCGAGACAACAAGATCAAATATGCGGCCTCTGAAAATCAGCAAAATCCCGGACATCGCCAGAAGAACGATGACGAAAAGGAGCGTAACCGTTCCCGCGATCTGTGAGAAAACAAAGGGGATCGAATCCGTGTTCAGCGCGAAAACTTCAAAAGTACTGAAGAAAAAATAAGTGAAGGAAAAGGCGATGCTAACGAGCACAGCGGTTAATAAGCGATTCTTGAACGGACGATCTTCTTTAAGCAGAGGGGCGCCGCGATTGGTGCGACGCGGATGCTTTACAGATGGTTCGACCACGATCCACAGCGGAGCGGCTGATTCCTTTGTAGCTTTTTTCTTAGTAAACAAACGTACAAAAAAACCTGACAAGTGCACATATGCGTTCATCAGTGACATGCGAAGACGGCTGAAGAACAGGCCGATCGTGACGCCGAGCGTGATAACAACGGCGGAGATCAGCTGAATGAGGTACGTCGTCGTCGCAGGGTCGATGTAGCAGCGAATTATAAATCCTGATTGATCCGACAGCACGTTTGCCATCCAGTCCATCATAAGACATCCTATTCCTGTGTGTGTTCGCACGCGTTGTCTAATACGGTGTGATTTTGGCTTTCTGTGGCCGTCGAAGGTGCTGTGACCTGCGTAGTCGCATCGTGTGGATCAGAAAGCTCTTTACCATCTGTTGTCTGAGTAGCGTTCTCATGACTGTTTGACATGTCAATGTCAACCACTAAGTCGTCAAGCAGGGCGAGAAGCCATGTTCCGCGCGGATGTATTTGCTTATGATCCGGCTTGACACGTTCGCGAAGGCGTTGTTCAATGCTCTGCCTGATCATATCGTCCTGTTGATCGCGCATACGTTTCAGCAATGAATTTAAGCGCTGCTCGATTTGATCCAGATATTCATTTTGCGATTTTGGTGTCGACAAAACGGGCTGATCGGCTTGAGGAGCCTCGTTTGAATACACTGTCTTTAAATCGCTCGCATCCGTTGCGGATTTACTCCGGTTCCTGTGCTGTGAATTCGATTGTTGCTTGTTCATAAAACTCCTTGTTTTAAGCGTATTCACGATGTAGGAGCCTCCGCCTTGTGCTCCATAGCCGACATCGAAGATGTTTTGCTGAACGACTTCCGCGATGTGTTCTCGATAGAAGTCTTTGCGTTCCAGTAGATCTGCGACGACAGCGGGCAGCAGAACGAGATGATCGGTGTCAAGCGAGATGCCGATCTCATCGCGAAGCGATATATCCAACGGAACGCAGGGGATCTTTTGATAGTTCGGGTTCATGATTTTCATTGGCGTATTGATGAAAAGAGACGGTTTTTTTGTCGCGTAGGAGAATTCATTGGCGATCGTAGACCAGTCCGTTATGACCAGATCTGCGGTATAGACGGTCTCGCTTGACGCGAACGACGTCTGAAACTCGAATGCATCGCCGGAATCGCTGTATTGACGGATCAAGGCATTGACTTTATCGGGAAAACGTTTCACGAACTCGGGATGTGGGCGCGCAATGACATGATAACCAGCATCAAGCAGCGGACGGATGACTTCATCCGGGCAAAGTTCAAGGATGTTGTATTTTTGCCACGAAGGGGCGATGAGGATTTTTTTCGGATCGTTTTCAATGTCGCCGAGCGCATCTGCCGCTTTCAGCATGGAGTCAAGCAGCGGATATCCCGTTTTGACTAATTTTTTTGGCGGAAGATTGTAGATGCGTTCTGTTTCGCGCACTTCCCGGATGTGGTTAGGTCCGTAGCAGAAAATCGTGTTAAAGTGGTCTAGCGCGCCTTCTCGCAGCATGAGGTGCAGGCTTGTCATCCCGTGGTCAAGGTAGATGTACTCGATGTCTTTCCGGACGAGCGAGCGTTTGATCTGATATTTTTCAAGATCGGGCATCGTCATCACGACCATATCGGCGTCCATCAGCATCATGAACTGAATAAGCGCGATCGGGCCGATATAGTACGTTTGTATGCGCGGATTGTCTTTTTTGAAAATTCGGTCGTTGATGTCGCTTGTGACGTAATGGATGACAAGATCCGAGTGATTGAGCACGTAATCAATGAATCCCTCAAAATATTTGTAATAACCGCTGCTTTCAGCATAGAAGACAAGCCGCTTATCCTTTGTTTTCATAAAGCGTTTTTTGTCGGCGCGCTGAGCGCGGCGCTTCTTGGCATTGAGGGCGCGCTGTGCCCGCTTTTCTTCGCGTGTGAGGTGCGGTTTCTCAACGTGCTTGAGGTTGTCGGCGTAGGTTCCCGGATCGTAGATTATATTGCAGAGCGCCTGAACGGGGATTGACATCAAGTTGCCGCTAATCCAGTAAAGTCCTACACCGCACGGCAAAATAGCGGCGAAAAAGGCGGAGAACGCCACGAGGAAAATCGTCATGCCCCAGCGGCTCGCGGCGCTCTGTACACGCTGCAGTACATTGGCGCGGTTTTGATAGATGCCGAGGAGCAGCGCGCTTGCTCCGGAAAGGATAGGGTAAAGAACGGTGACGGACGCAAGGCGCGGGACTTCCGCCATATTTGTGCCGAGAAAATGAAGATCCATCTGAAGGATCTTGTCTAGTCCTGACAGCTCCGTAAACAGCGCCGGATTCGCTTGTGCCGTCTCAAGAACGGAAAGTTCCGCTCCGGTGCCCATCGCTTCGGGCGTCGTGCTGAGAAAACGCGCCGTTTTTTCTACAAAAAGGGCGATAGTTTCTGTGTCAAGATGCAGTAAATGCTGCATCGGATGGTAAATGACGTTGATCAGCCCGAGGATGATAGGGATTTGGATTAAGAGCGGCAGCATGCCCTTAAGCGGACTGTAACGCTCTTTTTTATAAAGCGCTTTTTGCATTTCAGCGATTTCAGCGCTGTTGCCGTCGTAACGCCGACGGACGTCCTCAAGAAGAGGGCGCAGTTTAATCATTGCGATCGAATTTTTCTGCGATATCAGCGACAGAGGAAACATGATGATTTTTGTAAAGAGCGTGAAGAGAATAATGGAAACGCCGTAATTACCGACAAGCTGCCAGCAAAAACGCATCACATATCCCAGCGGTATTCCAAATAGCGTGTTAATGATGTCCATATCGAGTTTGCCACCTCTTCGACCGCACGATACGCACTCTGCAGAGCAACTCCTGCCCTGCAGCGCAAAAAAGATCGAGGTTGATTGTGTATTGTGCGAGAATCTCCCACTTCTTTGTCGTCGAGGCGGTGTCATCCTGTTTTGTTTATAGAGACATTCTCTTCTTAAAATAGAAACTTGTAAAGAGTGTGTTTGCAAATTGTAAAAAACATGTTTGCAAATTGTAAAAAATATGTATAATAGTTCCACTATATTTAGATCAAGCTGTGGTCAGCGAGATCAGATATCTCTTCGCTGAAAATCGCAGATGAGATGCCGCACATGCTGTCCGCAAGATGTTGGAGGCTTTTTTGTTGAATATCGCAGATGAGATACTCTTCGTTTGCGATTTACAGACCCGGTGAGGCCTTTATCTAACTAGACGGGAAACGAGAAGAAGGTATCGCATTTCTGTAAAGAAGCGCATGAGCGAGGAAAAACATATGGCAATGGAAAAATTATCAAAGCGTGACCGTTCTGAGCTCAGCAAACTTCAGGAGCTTGCGTTGCCCGGTGCGCGCATCACCGATGTTGAGCGGCTCGGCGGACTGACAAATCGTTCTTTTCATGTGTTTACCGATCAAGGTGAATTCGTTTTTCGGCTTCCCGGTGAAGGAACTGAGAGCTTGATTGATCGTAATGATGAAAGGATCAGCACCTTTTTGGCCAGCGATCTCGGCATCGATACGGAGATCGTGTATTTCAACGCCACAACCGGGCTTAAGGTGAGCCGCTATCTCGATCAAGCGGTGACAATGAACGCGACGACACTGCGCGATCCTGAAAACATTATCCTTGTCGCGGAAATCCTGCGCAAACTTCACGATTCCGGTCAAGACACCGGCATTGTCTTCGATATCCTGGATATGGCCATGCATTATGAAAAAATCATCCATGACGGTGGTCTTTACTTTTTTGATCGATATGAAAATGTGCGCGCCTTGGTCATCGATCATCTTGAAAAGGGACCGGATCGTCCAAAAGTTACGTGTCACAATGACCCGCTGTGCGAAAATTGGATTAAAAGCGGGGATCGCATGTATCTTGTGGACTGGGAATATGCCGGCATGAACGCGGCGTCGTGGGATCTTGCCGATGTGTCTATCGAGGCGGCGTATGGCAACGATGAAGACCAACTGCTTCTAACAGCGTATTATGAGGGTTCGATGACGGAGGAAGAGTGTGCCGATTTCGCCCTCAACAAGATATACATCGATTTTCTTTGGAGTTTGTGGGGAAGAGCGCGTCAGGTGTACGAGGGCGAGCCCATGCGCATATATGCCGATTATCGCTACAACCGCCTTCTTAAGAACATTTCGGCCGTCCGCTTTTTGTCGTAAAAGATGATGCCATAGAGCGCATATAGAGACGCTAAAGTACGTCGATGCTCTCAAAAATAGTGGCGAAAAAACAATAAAGCGCATGGAGGGATGCTTCTCTCATGAACACATCTTCAACAAAGCAGAATGCTTCTTTGGGCGCGCCTGAAAGACGTTCCGATGGCGAAAGCGCGGGATTGCGCGCTAATAATACATCTTCGAGCGCGCCTGAAAGACGTTGCGATGACAAAAGCGCTGGATCGCGGGTCGAAAACACATCTTCGAGCGCGCCTAAGAGGCGTGCGATTCCGTCATGGTTTCGCTTAATTGTATTGGTTTTAGCAATTTTTCTTGTGCTCGTTGGCATAACGCAAGGTGAGGTCTTGACTGTTTTAATCAAAGCGACCCACCTATGCCTAGAGTGTGTCGGCATCGGCTAACGTCGAGCGTGCGATCGGCTTCTTAAGAAGGTATCAACGAATTTAGAAAGGCGCTGGCGTAAGATGAATCAACAGCATGTTCCAGATCTTAAGGAGAAGGTAGCAATTCCATCCGAGCAACACTTGAAATGCAGCGCCTTCTCCGGCGAAGATATTCGTAGAGGGGCTGCCGGAAAGGCTGACACCCCAAAAAAGTCTTTCGAAAAACCGGATATCCGCAAAGGACCTGCCCGAAAAAGCGAAAAAAAGAGAAAGCCTCTTCGTCTTCGGCGCGGCTGGATACAGGCTGTAGCGACGCTTCTTTCCAATATTCATCTGTCCAACTTTATTAAGGGACGCGTTCATCAGGGGCCACTCAAGCAAGTTTGCGTGCCGGGACTCAACTGCTACTCGTGTCCCGCGGCCACAGCTTCGTGCCCGGTTGGCGCATATCAAGCCGTCGCCGGTTCGCCGAAACATAAATTCTCTTTCTACATCGTTGGTCTTTTGTCGATCTTCGGCGTGTTTATGGGGCGTTTCATCTGTGGGTTTCTTTGTCCTTTCGGATGGCTCCAAGATCTTTTGCATCGTATACCTTTGAAAAAGTTCAGCACGAAAAAAGTCAAGCCGCTCCGTTATGTGAAATATGTCATGTTGTTTTTTGTCGTCGGGCTTATGCCGGTCTTATTTGCGAATGTCGTAGGGATGGGGGAACCGTACTTCTGTAAATACGTCTGTCCGCAAGGCGTCCTCGAGGGAGGAATTCCTCTCGCCATCGCCAACCCCAGCATTCGTGCGGCATTAGGTTTTCTTTTTTCTTGGAAAACCGGTATTCTCGTTGCCGTCGTCATCTTGTCGATCCTTTTTTACAGGCCGTTTTGCAAATGGCTGTGCCCCTTAGGCGCGTTTTATTCCTTCTTTAACCGCGTGTCGTTCTATCAATACCAAGTTGATTTTGATAAATGCATCGATTGCGGCAAATGCGCGAAAGTCTGCGGAATGGATGTCGATATCAGGAAGAATCAAGCGCATCCGGAGTGCATACGCTGCGGCGAGTGCGAAAAAGCCTGCCCGACCGGCGCAATCTCACATCACTTTCACATTTTTAAGAAAAAAACGACCGCAACTTCCCATCAAGATCAAAAGCGCACAACATAACAAATTTGTAGATACGGTTATGGGAATAAAAGTTCCATCACAGGCAATCAAATCTCCCTTGATCAAATCAGGGTGGGTGATTTGCCGAAGGATACACATCTACAAATCTTCAAATGTTTTCCCATTTTGAAAGGAAAACAGCAACGGCGATTTTGGCTAAACGTGGAATGATCCTGATTTTGAAAACTTTCAACGCCACAGTGTTTTTGTTTCCAGCTTTTCACATAGCGTTGTACAGTGCGACATGAGTTTTTATCACCGATTTTTCCCTATAATCTGTTGACAGCACGTAAGAGGTGAAGGATAATTAACGTTATCTGAATAAATATTCACAAGAGAGGAGGGAATATCTATGGCACAACAGGAGAATTTTGAGACAAAGCGATGTCGATTCGAAGAGAAGATCGGGCTTCATGAAGACATCACAAAAGAGGATTATATCAATGCGCTGGAATCTGCCAACCGCGACCGGGCGCTGTACGCATGGTTCCTTTATAAAAAGCTGAAGGAACTGTATCCGGAAGTCGATGCGCAGAAGGTCTTTACGGAGGCTATTTATGAATACGGGGTGACGCGTGCCGGAGCAGAAAAAAATCTGAAGACTGCGAGCGAGGTTCTGCTGGACCAAACTTCGAAGGCAGGTATGCTCGTTTTCGACCAGACAATCACAGAGCTTGGTGAAGAAAGTGCGGAAAAAACGATGAAGAACTGTCCACTCGTCAATGCGCTTCGCGCGGTTGGCGCTGAGGATGCGGAGATCGAAAATTTCTGCAAACATATTTTCTTTGCAGGAGATGACGGTCAAATGACCGCTTATCCCGGGTATAAAATCAGTTTTCCGGAAACACTTTCCGACGGTGACACTTGCCGGATGTGCATTGACCGGATCTGACAAGCCGAAACCCGAAAGAAATATAGAAGATAATTAAAGAGGAGCGTGGAGATCCTTAGTGAACCCGGACAGAGTGTCCGAAAACTCTCCATTTTGACCCGGATGCGGAATGTGTCATAGCTCGTGTCCAATCTATAAGGTGTACTTCATTTTCTTGAAAACAAAAAGCCCAAAGCGCCTGGCATGACGGCGTTTTAGGATAAATTGTGGAAACGTAGGAGGGATTTCTCATGTATTTGGCAATTATTCTTATTTACCTTGCCGCTGTTTTCGCGATCGGCATTTATTTCTCAAAGAATGCGCAAAACAGCAAAAGTTTCTTGTCCGCGAAAGGACAGATATCGTGGTACGTCAATGCAGGTACCCTGATTGCGACGTACGTCGGATCCGGTGCCATCATGGGCGGCGCGTCGCTGGCTTTTACGAGTGGTTACAACGCCATTTGGCTCTACGCTGGTGGCTGGCTCGCCATTCTCGCGCATGTTCTTCTCTATAAAAAGATCAAGAAGCTTAGCGGCTCAACCGTCAGCGAACTGATCGGCAACCGTTACGGTGACACGGCGCGTCTCATCTCCGCACTGATCATCATGGTCGCTGAGACTTCAATCGTCGGTTATAATCTGAAGAGTATCGGCGTTATCATCAATACCATCACAGGTATGAATGTAAATGTCGCGGCAGTTATCGCTACGATCTTCATTATCCTTATCACAGTGGTCGCAGGCCTTGTCTCGGTCGCTTACACAGATTATGTACAGTCCATCATTATCATTGTTTCGTTCATCATTGCAATACCGGCTATCATCAATGCCGGCGGCGGACTTTCTAACATCATATCTCGGCTGCCGACAGAATACTTTAATCCTCTCGGTTCATTTGGAGGAATAAGTTACATCCTTTCAAGTATGTTGCCGACGTTCTGCCTTGTGTTCATGTCACAGAGCTTCTGGCAGCGTTTCGCTGCTGCAGGAAGCAAGAAGGATCTGCTTAAAACAGTCATTACTTGGCTCATCGGCGTTGTGACGATCTCGCTTCTTATCATTACGTTCGCGACCTTCGGCAAAGCGGCTGCCCCGGATGCAACAGCAGATTCGATCGTAATTTACCTCGCGAAAAACATTCTTCCAACACTTGTCGGTATCCTGATCCTGGTGGCGACAACGTCGATTTTGGTAACGACGGCAGATTCGTACCTGCTGGCCTCAACCTCCGTTTTCATGAACGATCTATATAACCGTTACATCAACAAAAACGCTGACGAAAAGAAGAAGCTCCTCGTCAGCCGTATAAGTGTTGTCGTATTCGGCATCATCTCGTTCGTTCTGGTCACATTCTTTCCGACGATTCTCTCCATGGTCTACTTCGCGTACACGATGGAAGGCGGCCTGATCGTTGCCATGATTGGCATCTTGTTTTGGAAGCGTGCAACACCCCAGGGCGGCGTTGCGGCTATCGCGACAGTCTTTGTTGTCACGATCCTGTGGGAGATCTTCAAGCCGTTCGGCATTGCGACGATTTTCGCGACGTTGATCTCAGGTACGGCGGTCCTAGTCATCGTGAGCCTACTAACACCGCCGCCGGAACAGAAATACATTGCCTGTTTCGAGGAGAGTGGGGACGATGAATAAAAACGCATTTGTCATAAAAGCCGAAGGTATTTACGACGGAACGCGCACGGCCATGCGGCGGGGCATGGCCGTCGCCGTAAAAGATGGTGTGATTGAAGCGATCGTCCCGTCCAGTGCGGTTGCGTCTTTTGAGGAAAAAGGGTACTTGATCCTTGATGAAAAAGGTAAATATGTGATTCCTGGGCTTATTGACGCGCATGTCCATCTGGTGCTTCCAGGCGATGGTACGGCGGCTGAAGACGCGCTTTCACGTCCAATCTCCGTAACGGCACAGACGGTGCGTGAGAATTGTGCACAGGCTCTTTCTCACGGTATTACGACACTTAGAGACTGCGGTGGTCTAGCGGACGTTCTTTTCTACGTCCGTGATGAGATCAGGAGAGGAGAGATCAATGGGCCGAACCTGATCCTCAGTGGCGCGCCGCTTACGTCTCCGAAGGGACACACTTGGTATTTCGGTGGCGAGGTTCGGACGCCAAAAGAAGCGCGGGAAAAAGTACAGGAGCAGATAAAAGCCGGTGCCGATTTCGTGAAGCTGATCGCAACAGGCGGAGGCACGCGGGGTGTGGTTCAGTCTGATCAGATGTTGACGAATGAAGAAATGGCAGCGGCTTCGGAAGAGGCCGAAAAAGAAGAGACTTACGCGACGGCACATGTCTGTACCACCGTGACTGCACGCGCAGCAGTAGAGAGCGGCGTGCATATGCTGGAGCACCTGATTCTTGCCGATGCAAGCAACACACTTGCTTTTGACGAATTGCTCATTGAACAGATCGCGAATAAAAAGATTCCGGTCGCCCACACGATGAGCGTCCTGAAACTTTCGATCGCGAAATACACGACACTCGGCAGAGCGCTCACTGAGCAAGAGCAAGCGGAATACGACATGCTTCGCCGCTTCGATGAGACGATTGATGAGGGTTTCCGAAGAACATGCAAAGATCTAGTCTATATACCGGCTACGGATTCCGGATGGCGTTCGTCGTCGTTCGGCTCTCTTGCGGACAGCATGATCCCGATGGAAAGGCTCGGGCTTTCAATCCCGGGAGTTCTGTATTCGGCTACTGGGCTTGCGGCAGATGTTCTGCGCAGGGAAGATATCGGGATTCTTTCGGAAGGAAGACGCGCAGACATCGCGGTGCTTGATGCCGACCCGTTCGAAGATCTCGACAATCTTAAGAAAGTGAGCCTCGTCTTCAAAGACGGAAAAGAGGTCTTTAGAGCCTAAGGAGGAAAGTCATGAGCGGTAAGAAAACGGAAATTCTTAAATATAAAGCTCCGGATGGAAACACGATCCGCTTTCCGGTCGCTACGATCGAGGGTGCGCAGGACGGTCCACATTTTGTTATCACTGCGGGCATTCATGGTTGCGAATACCCAGCGATTGTTTCTTCGATCGATTTCTTTAAGAAGACGGATCCGGCAGATGTGAACGGGACGATCACGATCGTAACAGTCTGTAGCATGGACGCCTTTGAACAGCGCAGCCCGTTCGTCTCGCCTGCGGACAAGGTTAACCCGAACCGTGTTTTCCCGGGAAAGGCAGACGGCACCTACACGGATGTTTTGGTCTATCATCTTTTCAACGACATCATAAAAGGAAGTGATTACCATCTCGACGTCCACGGCGGAGACTTAGTGGAATACCTGGATCCGTTCAGCATGTATCACAAAGGATCCGACGAGACAGTCAATGCAAAGTCGAAAGAGATGGCGGAATATTATGGTTTCACTAACGTCATAGAGACGTACGGAGATGGTGCGTGGCCGGACAAGGGTACGAATTATGCGAATTCGAGCGAGCATGGCATTCCGAGTGCGATCGTCGAGGCAGGTAACACGGGCCTCCTCGAACCGGAATTTGTCGAGCTGCACGTAAAGGGCATCGAGAATGTACTGCGCCATTTTGGTGTGCTTGTAGGAGAAGCCGATAAGCCCGGTGCGATCCGATATTACAAAGATTTCAAATGGCTCTATTCGCCGATTCAGGGAATTTACAGAAGAACGGTGGAAGTCGGCGCAGAAGTGACCGAAGGACAACCGCTCGGCGTGATCGAGAATGTTTTCGGTGATAAGCTGGCGGACGTCAGCGCGAACGCAGCGGGACGTATTGTTTTCCTCACGGCAAATCCCTCAATCGCGGACAACGGCCTCCTCATGGGGATTGCGCAGAGCTGACAAAACCCGGGAAACAGCAAAAAGGACAGATAAAAAACAGTTAAAAGGGACAGGGCTGCTTCGTTTCACTGGGCGGCCCTTACTTGTTCTCTGATATCTTATGCTGATATTCATCAAATAAACATAAACATAAGCTACAATATCTCGACTCATCTCAATATCTTCAACAAATCGAATTATTGCGCGCGAAGATTTATGTCCATCGAGGCAGATGTTACGAACTGCAATCGATTTACCCATCATTATTAAACGACGATTCGTTTCAAGATTTCAAATACTCGAAAGGACGATGAACAACGTGAAAAAAATACAGAATAGAAAAAAGCTAAAAAAGGCCGGGGTTTTGTTCCTTGCGCTTGTTTTAATATTTGTGGCGGCAGCCTGCGATCAAAAAAATGTGGAAAAACCTGTTCTTTCAGACACAAGGGAACCGGCAGGGACACTTGATCAAACCGTTACGAGTGATCCGGTAGTTGAGACGGATCCGGTAGACGTGAGTGAACCGGCAGATGCAAGTGATCCGGTGGACGTGAGTGAGCCCGCAAATGTGACGGATCCGGCGGACGCGAGCGAACCTACGGACACAGATGATCCACAAGTTAACAAACTGCCGCTATTCCCGTCGTTTACGACAAAAGATCTTGACGGGAATACGGTGTCGAGTGATCTTTTTTCTGAAAATGCCGTGACCGTCGTGAATTTGTGGTTTACGGGGTGCATCTATTGCGTAAACGAAATGCCGACCTTAGAGCAGGTTTATCAATCATATGGCGACGAACCGGTTCAATTCATCAGCATTTGTGTCGATCTTGGCTTCGCAGAAGGTGCTGATGTGCAAGCTCGAGATATCGTCGAGAGCACCGGTGTGACTTTTCCAACATTGTGGCCAGGAGATGTCGACACTGAATTCGGTCAATTTTTGTACTCCATTTTTGCTTTTCCGACGACGGTTATCGTCAATCGTCGAGGAGAGCTCGTCGGGCAACCGATTGAAGGGGCAATTATGGGTGAATCCGCAGAGAACTATCTCAAAGGTCGTATTAACGAGGTTCTGGCGGCCGATATCCCTTGACCTTAAGATCTCAAGGTCGCACTGACGAGACATTCCCGACCGATATCTCTTGACCTTAAGATCTCAAGGTCGCACCGATGAGACATTCCCGACCGATATCTCTTGACCTTAAGATCTCAAGGTCGCACCGATGAGACCTTCCCGACCGATATCCCCCGATCATTATGATTTAGGCTTAACGGTGCACCGACGTTTGAGAGCGCGATGGCGCGCAGGGAGACAAATCAACAGATTGTCCAAGCGTATCCAAATCCAAATGTATTATTCCTGTATGGGAGAAGCGTATAACCTCGCATACCGCTCTTGTTCGGATCGGTACGAGATGTTCTCCTGTTCGAGAAGTCGTTGGCGTGCAGGCGGATCCATAAAGCGATTTCCTCCATTATTGTTTGTTTTACAGAAGAAAAAGAACAGGTACAATAGAGCAAAGATACTAGATGTATTTTTATATATGTATACGGTGGGAGGATATAGTCGTGCAAACGCGAGTGACATTTATTTATGATTACAAGAACATTGATATTCCGGAGCCTTTTCTGGAGCTGAAGATACCGGATGTAGAAACGATTGTTAATGTGCAGTGCGAGGCGCTCGCACGAAAACACAGCAAAATACAGCTGCCTGCAGGACAACCGCATGTGCTTACCGATGAGATGGTGAAAGCGGAAGAGATTCCGGGCATTGAAACGGTAGATAGTTATAAAGAAGCGCTGTCGTATGAATTGCCGATCACACTGGTTTCTGAGCATGCGCATATGCTTTTGATGAATTATCTGATTCCTCAACTCGTTCAGCGCAGCACGTTTGAAATTAACGATGAAGAGGCGACACAGGCAGGCAAAGACTATTACGCAGTTTTTGAAGATAATGCGAAACAAAAAGGCCTGTCTTTGCAAGAGGCCGCTCGCAAGCACTTCGGTCCAAATCTTGATGAGGGCGCAGTACGGCAGCATCTGTTTTTGCTCGGTCGAACAAATTTCATGTTCCGCATTCTAGCCGGTGAATATTTGCGTCGTCAGGGACAAACGTTCGATATTGCCTCGTACTCGGGCTATGTCAAGGATATGGTCAAAATGTCCAATGCGACAGAAGAGAAAGTGCGCGAGTTGGTGCCGCTTAATGTCTATATGGACGAGGTTCCTGCTCTTCTCATGATGGACGAGATGACGGCATGGCTCGCTCCCAAGATCGCCATCAAAACAGACGAAGACGACACCGAGAAGGAAGATCAAACAGAAAAGTAAGACACTCGCCTCACAATGGGTTTTATGCATTCACTGTTTGCTAATGACATGAAGCGCAATTGTTTGACAAGAAGCACTCTCCACTGCAGCGTCCCCTCTTTTGCTGTGAAGTAGATAACTAATCGCTGAATCCATCGATCGTATGAGGATAGACTCCCGTCATACTTGCTTCTGCAAGAATATGCCCTTGAATAGCATCTTCAAAGGCTTCTTTTGTAAAGCCGTTTTGCAAATCGAGCATCGTGTCTAGAGCATAGACAGTAATGACATAAGTGTGCGGCTTATCCGGCGGCATTGGCCCCCCGTAGCCGATAGTTCCGAAATCATTGGTTCCCTGTATCATCTGTTCCGCCCATTCTACGCTGGCATTCTCGGGAAGATCAACGGTTTCAAGATTTACGACCATCCAGTGTACCCATTCGTATCCGGCAATCGGTACGGAATCCGGGTCGGACATCCGGATGGCGAAAGATACTGTCTCGGCCGGCGCACACGTTGCCTGCAGAGGAAATGAGCGCGTTGGAACATCCTCCTCAAGCATCTCGCCGAACTTTCCATACTGCGGCCAGATTTCTCCGTCAACGATGTCTCTGCTGCTTACGATCATTTCCTTTTCACCCTCTGCCAGTTCCAAGGCGCGGTTCACAGCCTCCAGTATAGGAAAGCTTCCATCCACATATTTGGCGTCGAAGGAGTCTGCGACGTGTTGGAACAAGCTGTGAGCAGGATGAGTGCGAATACCACTATTACCGTGATTATTTGTTTCATTTTGAGACCTCGCTACATTTTGGCACCTCGCATGGTTGTTAATGAACAGGCACTTATTTTACATTGCTATTACGACGTTGTGAGGGTCGTAGTACGTAGTACTTATAGGATAAGCCTAAGCAAAAAGTATTTAGCCTGCGTTTAGTTTGGCGGATAGCCTCTCCAACATGTCTTTTGTCGTCGCTGCAAGATCGTAGTCCGGTTCCCAATCCCATTCCTCGCGAGCACAGCGATCGTCCATGCGATTTGGCCAAGACTCCGCAATCGCCTGGCGAACAGGATCCACATCATAAGTCAGTTCAAAATCGGGAATGTGTTTTTTGATCTCTTTGGCGACATCCTCAGGTGCAACACTCATGGATGCGATATTGAAACTATTGCGGTGCTGCAATCTGGCAGGATCCGCTTCAAGGAGCATGGTGATCGCCTTGAGGCAGTCAGGCATGTAAATCATGTCCATCTTAGTGCCTTTGGCGATGAAACTCGTGTAGCGGCGGTTTTTCACGGCTTCATAGAAAATATGAACGGCATAATCGGTGGTGCCGCCACCGGGCATCGCCATGTGTGAAATGATGCCGGGAAGACGAATGCCGCGCGTGTCTACACCGAACTTCGTATAGTAATAGTCTGAAAGCAATTCGCCGGCGACCTTTGTGACGCCGTAGATCGTGTTTGGTCGCTGAATCGTGTCTTGTGGTGTCATGTCTTGCGGCGTGCTCTTGCCAAAAACGGCGATCGAGCTCGGTGTAAAGACTTGCAGGTGCTTTTCGCGCGCTACTTCCAGAACATTGAACAAGCCGATCATATTGACGTCGAACGCCCGTTGGGGATTTTTTTCTCCGACAGCGGACAAAATGGCGGCAAGATGGATAATCGTGTTGATTTTGTACTTATCACAGAGTTCAGCCATGCGATCGGCATTCAGAACATCGAGGACTTCAAAAGGGCCGCTTTCCATGACTTCGGAAGGACCTTTTATACTGCAATCCGTGGCTAACACGTTATTGCTTCCATATCGATCACGAAGATGAAGTGTAAGCTCAGTGCCGATCTGTCCAAGACATCCCGTCAGCATGATTTTTTTCATCGTCTAAACCCCACAAATCTCCGAATAACATATTCCGAGATTATTATCGCATGTGACACCTCTATTAGAATGCTCTCTCACGTTGCACATTTTAGCACAGCAACGACACCGAAATTATACATTTACCCCGCGAGTGTTAAGCAAAAGGCATTTTTTTGTGGAAAATCATCAAATTTAGCTCTTGCATTGCGTTTACTTTAACGTTAAAATAACATCACTAATCGGGAGAGCCAAGATAATGAGGAGACAAGTCAGCATAAAAGATGTGGCATCGGAGGCGGGTGTTTCGGCATCGACGGTGTCTTATGTGCTCAATGAAAATCCAAATGTCACGATCAGCGCTGAGACGCGTGAGCGCGTATTGTCCGCAGCGCGCGAGCTCAACTATGTTCCCAATCAGGCTGCCAGGACGCTTGGCTCCAGCAGGGTTATGGGGATGACAGAATCGAAACTGATCGGCATAGTTATTCCTCAGACGGAGCCGGAGCACTATGGCGCCAGACTCATGTTCAGCAATCCTTTTTACAGTTCCTTTTTGAGCGCACTTGAACTGCCGATACGCAGCGCAGGTTATCATCTGATCGTTTCCGGAACAAATCCCGGACAGAGTTATTTTGAGATTGTCAGAAGTCGTGCGCTCGACGGCGTGATTATTCTCGGCATGTATCCTTCGGATGACGAAGAGGAGTACATAAGCTTTAATGTTCCGACCGTTCTTGTCGACTGTTATGGGTGTGACGGTCGTTTTTTCTATGGCGTGAATACGGATGACTACAAGGGCGGGTATTTGGCGACGCGCCATCTTCTTGAGCGCGGTCACCGAAAAATTGCCCTCGTGACAGGACAGCTTAAGGAAAACGGGGTCAATGTCCTGCGTTATCGCGGATACTGTGATGCCCTTGAAGAGTTCGGGGTTAGACCCGATTCCTCACTTGTGTTCGCGGGTTATGTCGGATTCGAATACGGGGCGGAAGCTGCACGTGAAATGGCCGCGAATATGAATAACATATCGGCCGTATTTGCGACATCGGACATAACGGCCATCGGCGTCATGAACGGGTTTCGCGCGAACGGAATTTCAATTCCGAAAGATGTGTCGCTTATTGGCTTTGATGACATAGAATACGCGAGTACGTGTTACCCGCCGCTTACTACAATTCGCCAAAATATCGAGGAAAAAGGAAAACGCGCTGCCGGTCTGATTTTAGCAGCAATCAGCAACCGCAATTTGCCGCGAGTGAAAGAGATTATCGGTCTGGAGCTCATCGAGCGGGCGACAGTCAGGAGTCTTGTATGAAAATCGTGCACGTGCCGAGCGGACTGTTTCCTCACATAGAAAGCGGCTTTGAGAGAACGCCGTACCTTGTTACTGGCGGAGAGAGTGTCGTCATTGGTTGCCGATTGGAGGGTGATCAGGCGACATGTGTCCTGATGGAAGTCAGAGATTCCCGTGGGACGCATAAGATTACGGGTGAATGTTCAAGGCCTGATGACGGCGATCGCCGGTACTATCGTTTCGTCTACAAAACGGATGCGAATGACAGCGCCTTTGCTTATCGCTTCCTTGTCGGCGATGAAGATGGCGGACGTTGGTATGAGTGTCCGCTTTTGAGTGAAGTCATACTTCAACCGGTTCAAGCGGATTTCTGCGATGGCGGCGCCGTTCTGACATACATGTGGCAAAACCATACGTATCGTCTTGAATTTTTCGCGTCAGCATCGCTCAAACTCTCTTTTTATCGCTACTTTAACGTTAAAGTAGCGCCTGAGATTGAGGGCAGCACCTCTCTTTTCTCCATAGCGAATGATGGCGGTGTGCTCTCCATTCTTCACGATAAGAGAACAGTCATGCGCATGGATCCCGCTCCGACGCTGCTGGTCGACGCCGAGGGGCATGTTTGCCATTTCCGTTTCAGAGCAGATATAGCAGGCGAGGCTTTATACGGGCTCGGCGAGAAGTTCGATGCCGTCAACCAGCGCGGCAAACGGCCTATCAATTATGTGGTCGAGAAATTCACGCATCAGGAAGACAATGCGTATCTGCCGATTCCCTTTGTGTTCACTGATGCGGGCGTTAGTTTTTATTTGAAAAATACGTATCCGTCGAAGTTTGATTTCACGGGAAAGACCGAAGAAGGTTGGGCTCCGATGGAAGTATCCGGTATCTGTCTCGATGAGGAGCATTTCTTTGAAGCCATTATTGGCGCGGGCAACCCGGACTTTCTTTTGAAACAACACAGGATAGAGACGGGAGAAGCCGTTTTGCCTCCGCGGTGGGCATTCGGGCCATGGATGTCGTCGAATGGATGGAACACGCAACGCGAAGCATTAGAGCAGATAGCAGCGATGGATGCCGCCGGTATTCCGGCGACCGTCATGGTTCTCGAAGCGTGGAGTGATGAGGAAACGTTCTACATCTGGAATGGAGCTGAATATACGCCGCGCAATGACGGAAGCGCCTTGCGTTATACCGATTACACCTTCCTGCAGGACGGACCTTGGCCGAATCCGAAAGATTTTTGCAAACAGATAGCAGATAGAGGATTGAAGCTGATCCTCTGGCAGATTCCCGTGATTAAATACGAGGCGAAGCCGCACGGAAAGCAGCTTGATCTCGATGAGCAGCATGCAATCAGGAATCGCCTTTGCCTGATGAATGACGATGGAAATGCTTACCGCATCCCGGAGCTATGGTTTTCGAAATCGTTAGTTCCTGATTTTACTAATCCGGAAACGTGTCGCTGGTGGTTTGACAAACGCCGCTATCTCGTTGAAGAACTCGGCGTTTCCGGCTTTAAGACGGATGGCGGCGAGTTTCTGTTTGACCCTGAGAGCCGTTCCCATGACGGCAGAGGGATGATGGAACTCCACAACGCCTACCCGAATCTCGTGGCGAGTGCCTACCACACCTTTATCGATGAGACGGCAGGGAAAGGGCGCGGTGTCACTTTTAGTCGCGCCGGTTTTACAGGCGCGCAAAAGTTTCCGATTCACTGGGCAGGAGACCAGGCGTCCAATTTCTCCGAGCTGAAAGCCCAACTGACGGCAGGACTTTCTCTGGGGCTTTCCGGCGTGCCGTTCTACGGTTTTGATCTCGGCGGATTTGCCGGTGTTCCGCCATCGACGGAACTCTATCTTCGTTCTGCTGCATTTGCTGCCTTCGCTCCGATCATGCAGTTTCATTCCGAACCTCGTACCGGTCAATTCGGCATGGAGGAACGAGAGCACTGGAATAACGACAGAAGTCCTTGGAATATGGCGGAAATAAACAGAGATGACAGAATTATTCCAATCTATCGGTTATTTGCGAATGTCCGCATGAATTTGCTGCCGTATATCTGGCAGGAAGCAAAGCATTGTGTGGAAACGGGACGGCCGCTCATGGCTCATCTGATTTACGACTTTTTTGAAGATGCTCGTGTCAGAGATGTTGAAGACGAATATCTCTTCGGACGTGATTTGCTCGTCGCTCCCATCATTGAGGAAGGCGCTGCGGCGCGTGCGGTATATCTGCCTTCCGGCAGTTGGTATGACCTATGGGCAGGAGAAAAGTATCAAGGCGGAACGGAGATTGCCTGCACTTGCGATCTTGACCGGATTCCTGTTTATCTTCGTGACGGTGCCGCTGTCGCTTTAAATCTGAATGATCGTCTGGTGATGGGAAGCCTCGATAAAACGGGCTGCATCGGTAACGCGATCGACCGATATGAGAATCTCGCTTTTCTCCTTGCGGGCGAACGTGGAGAGAGCGCGTACACAGACGATTTGGGAAACGATTTTGTACTCGTCTGGGGCGACGGGCAAGTCTCCGTGAAGGGAAAACAGTCCGTGCCGGTGACCGTTTTCCATCCGGAATTGCGTCATGTCAATAGGCAAGGGTACTTTTTTGGTCGTGCAGTTCCGGGTCTTTCGGTGGAATTTAAGGGGGATAGAAAGTGAATTACTTTGTTACAGGCAATGAATATGTCAGTTTGCCTACGATTCGCGAGGATAACGCGGCGGTAGAATCCATCACCTTTCTTCATATGGGCGCGAAAGGAATGATAGAACTTGCCGGAACAAGCGATGTCCCGCTCCTGATTCCTGTCGTTTATTTCAACGGGAAGGAGATCCCGTTTGAAGATATTCGATGGGAGCGCCGTCACTACTGGATTCCGCAGTTTTCTGCACGCGCCGGACACCTCGTCATCGAAGGCGTTTATCTTGCTCCTATCGGTGAGCGCGGCTTTGGGATACGCCTCGCGGTGAGCGGGGACACCGAAGAAATCAACTTCGGCATTAAAGGCTGTTGGGGAAAGACTTTTCATTCTATAAACGAAAGCAAACTCATTGACACTCCGAAATATGCATACGAAAGCGGATGGAATCACGCCTTTGTCATGGATCAGCGCGCAGGGTTGCCGCTTTTAGCGTTTGCGCCTCTTTACACAGAACATCCGGAAAAATGCTCTGTTGAATGGTACTACGCGCAGTCGGGCGACGACATCACTTTTCAATTTACTGAGCATGCCGATAAAAATCGCGAATTTGTCCTTTGGTTTGGGCTCGGTTTTGAGGAAGTGGCTGCGGCCACGAGTGCTAAAGAAATGTTCCGCCATGGCTGGGATGTGAAGATAAAGGATACAGAAGACTGGCTGGCGACGCGCGAGCGTACGGTCGGTGATGCTGCTCTGGACGATATCTTGAACCTCAATCTCTTTTTCAGTTATTTCTTTGGCGGCGGAGAGACTCTTGATACGGAGGAGTTTGTCCTAGTGACATCCAGAAGTCCGCGTTATTACGTGAGCGCGGCTTACTGGGACCGCGACAGTCTATTGTGGAGTTTTCCCGCCATACTGCTTGCCGATCCTGAGACGGCGCGACAGATGTTGAATTACGTATTTACACGGCAGATCCGCAATGTCGGCATCCATTCGCGTTACATCGACGGAACTGTGCTGGAGCCGGGGTTTGAACTTGATGAGCTGTGCGCTCCGGTCATCGCGCTTGCCCGCTACGTTGAGGAGACCGATGACCACTCGATATTAAAGAACGAGGCCGTTCGCGCAGGGATTGAAATTATCTTGAAAAAACTTGCCTCGAAGCGTCACCCTGAAATCGGTCTTTATGAAACATTTCTTCAGCCCACGGACGACATGCGGACATATCCTTACTTAACCTACAACAACGTGCTGGTGTGGTATATCCTGAAGAAATTGTCGACACTATATCCCGAATACGAACATCTTGAAATAATGGCAGAACAAGTTAAGTCAGCTATTTTACAGCATCTCATACAAGAAAAAAACGGCAGGGCGATGTTTGTTTGGTCTTCCGATCTTGAAGGCGGCTGGGATATCTATGACGAACCTCCCGGCAGTTTACTGCTTCTCCCTTTCTACGGTTTCTCTGAATTGGAAGATCCCGTATGGAAAAACACAACGGAAGTCATTCGCCACAGGGATTACGAATTTTCATTTGCCGATTACCCGATCGCAGAAATCGGCTGTCGTCATGCGCCCTATCCTTGGGTTTTGAGCATTGCCAACAGTCTTCTTTCCGGCGAACGCGAGAAGGCAAAGCGTCACCTCATGCTCTGTCGTTTTGACAACGGCATTGCATGTGAAAGCGTGGATCCCGTTACAGGAGAGAGCCGGACAGGAAACGCGTTTGCCACGTGTGCCGGCTTTCTGGCTTTTGCCATTGACACTGCATTTGATGGCAAACGAGTAAATGAATCGGAGGAGGTATCGTCTTGAAGCCAACTCGCATCACATCTTGGCATATTTCCTGCGGATCTGACACCGAGCGCAGTCTTCGTGAGAGCATTTTTTCAATCGCGAACGGATACATTGGGACGCGCGGCTTCCGACCGGATGAACGCGGAAAACACGCGGCATGGCGGTCGACCTTTATTTCCGGCTTTTATGAATACATCCGTCCGGGGATTACCGATTTAGTCAATCAGCCTGATTTTTCGGCGATGGCACTTCGCTTGAACGGAGAAGACACGGAAAGTATGCACGTCTTTGACTTCACACAGTCGCTTGATATGAGCTGTGGACTGCTTGAATGGAGCTTTTTTCTAGAATCTCGCGATGGTCTCAGGACAAAGATTAAGATGGAGAAATTCATCAGCATGGCCAATCGTCACATTGCGGCTTTACGTATCTCAGTCATGCCGGTGAATTGGAGCGGTTCTCTTTATCTGGAAACAGGGATCGATGCTTCCGTTCAAAATTTGCCGATCTCCGACAACCAGCTTCATAACAACATCGAGTTTGTTCAAATGTGGAACATACCTGAGATAAAACCAATAGACGGCGGTGCGGTGCTGACGGCTAAGACGTTTCCGTCACATCGGCAAGTGACGATGGCCTATGTGCTCAATGCCGATGAAAATGCGGCGCTGACAACTGATGACTACAGTGTGACGAGTGTGCTGGAGACAACGTTAAAGTGCGGAACATGCTGGCAGGCGGAGAAGCTCGTCGCCGTCGCATGCTTTCGGGACGGAGACAGTGAAAATATCGCTCGAAGCGAGCTTGAACTTATTCGCCATGAGAGCTTTGACGCACTTCTCGACCGGTCAAAAAAAGCATGGGGCAGGTTGTGGGAGACAAGCGATGTTGTCTTGGAAGGAGACGAAACTTGGCAGGGCGGCGTCCGCTACATCATTTTTCAGCTTCTTCAGGCAGCTCCTCGCCACGATCCGCATGCGAGCATCGGGGCTCGCGGGCTGACTCACGGACGATACAAGGGCTGTTATTTCTGGGACACGGAGATCTACATGCTCCCGATGTTCACGATGACACAGCCGGAAATCGCAAAGAATCTGCTTCTTTACCGCTACAACACTCTGCCCGACGCTGTGAAAAGCGCGAAAAACTTTTCCGCCAAGGGGGCGCGGTACTCTTGGATGGCGTCTGATACAGGATTTGAACAATGTGAGACGTGGGATACTGGATGCTGTGAGATACACGTCACGGCGGATATTGCGTTTGCTTTCGGAAAATACACGGCAAGTACCGGCGATGATCAATTCCTCTGTTGCTATGGTACAGAGCTCTACATACAGACGGCACGCTACTGGGTCGATCGGTTCAACTACAGCGCGAAAGAGGATCGCTATCACCTTCTTTTTGTGAAAGGCCCCGACGAATACTGCGGCGTGACAAGCAACGATTTTTATACGGTGAGCATGGCAAGGCAAAATCTCCGTCTCGCAATCGACGCCGTATCCGAGATGAAGCAACGCTGGCCCGAGGAGTGGCAAGATCTCTCCTCACGTCTTTCGTTCAACGACAACGAGATTGCGGTGTGGCAGAACATCATTGATAAAAGTGTTCTTACTTTCGACGAAAAGCGCGGTCTTTGGTTGCAGGACGTGACTTTTGAGTATATGGAGCCTCTTGACATCAAGAAGGAAAAGGACGGCGACAAGCCCCTCTATCTTAGGATTGGCTACGACCGCCTTCAGAGGTACCAAGTGTTGAAGCAGCCGGCCGTGTTAATGTACATGGCTCTTTGCCCCGAAGATTTTTCCAAAGATGAGATTGAAACGGCGTGGAATTACTATGAGCCGAAAACGCTCCACGATTCGACGCTCAGTTTCGGAATACACGCGCTTGTCGCATCAAGACTCGGGAAAACGCCTGAAGCCGTTCGGTATTTTGAAAAATCACTTTTTCTCGATCTTTTCGACTTAATGAATAATACGGGACACGAAGGCATCCACATGGCATCCCTTGGCGCGTCATGGCAGGCTCTGATTTTCGGCTTTGGCGGGTTATCGCATGACGGAGAATACTTCAAAGTGGTGAGCAGATTGCCGGAACAGATACATGCCATGCGTTACCGATTCTTTTTTAAGGGACATCCATACGAGGCGGAAATAAAACAAGGTGATGATCCTATTATCAGGGAATTGACGTGAGGGATGGTGCTAGGAACAGAAGCAGATAATGACAGGTTGAGCGTGTATCAGTAAAGGTAATGGAGAGTTGAGAATATCAACAAAAGAAATGGAGGTGAGAAAAAGCGGCGGCTTGCACAGTCCTGTAAAAACATGTGCAAACCGCGGCAAACGACAACCAAGGAAGGCTCGTTTTGCGCTTTTATCTTAAGTAAAACGAGCAGATAAATCAATGAAACTGTTTAATGGAGGAAAACTAATGAAAAAACTATTGTCACTGATCGCATGTCTGCTCATGGTGGCGCTGTTATTAACAGCTTGTGCCACCGGGAATGGCAAATCAAGCGATACACAAGGAACGGACAAAATCAAAGAGCCGGAACAATCTACACAGAAACAGGTCGAGGAACCAGTCACAATCAAGTATTGTAACTTCAACTCGTCAGGAGGCAATGAGGAAACGCTACAAAAAATGGTTGAAGCGTTTCAGAAAGATTATCCCAACATCAAGGTAGAAGTTGAGACCATAGGTTATAACGACTACTTTACGCAAATGCAAACACGCGTTGCCGGAGGCACGGCTCCAGATTGTTATGAGCTTAACATTGAAAACTTTGCAGCGTATGCTAATAAAGGGCTGCTTGCCGAAATCACTGACGCCGACGTGGATACGCTTAATGAAACAGCGCTCAACGCGTTCAAAGTGAACGGCAAACAGTATGGATTGCCCGCAAGCTTTTCTAATGTCATTCTGATCTATAACAAAGATTTGTTTGATCGTGCTGAGATCGCCTATCCGACTGACGACTGGACGCAGGATGACGTTCAAGCTGCGGCCGCGGCGATCCGAGCACTCGGGGATGATATCTTCGGGATATGGCAGCCTATTACGTATAACGAGCTCTTCAAAGTCGTTGTGCAGTATGGCGGAAGTCTTCTAAATGAAGACAAAACAGCGTTTACCATTAATTCACCGGAGAACATTAAGGCAACAAAGGTACTTGTCGAACGTGTTCTTGTAAGCAACGTGCAGCCTACAGAAGTTCAAGCAGGGGGAATGGGCGACTGGGATATGTTTATGAGCGGCCGCCTCGGCATGATTCCTACAGGCATTTGGGCGTTCAACACGTTTACGGAAAACTGCGATTTCGAGTGGGATATTGTTGTTGAACCGGGAAGCACACAGAAGGCAACACACTTCTTTTCCAACTGTGTGGTCATGAATCCGAAGACAGAGCATCCTGATGCCGTCGTCGCTTGGCTTTCATGGCTGACTTCAAGTACTGCATCCGCAGATATTCGTCTCGAAGCAGGCTGGGATCTGCCAGCACTAAAGAATATGGACGATTTGTCGGCCTATCTCGAAATCACACCTCCAGACAATCGTGAAGCTGTGTTCAAGAGTCTTGATTATCTGGTAATGCCCCCGGTAATTGAGGATTATGCGATGATGAGCGATATCATCGGGCAAAAGCTTGCAGCAGCCGTCTCCGGAGACATAACGGTTGAGGAGGCACTCGATCAGGCACAGAATGAATGTGAAGCTAAGATTAAGCTGAATTAAATCCAACGATTCTTCGGGGGAGAGGTTTGCTCTCTTCCCCGGAGAATACTCATCGGTGAGCAGAGGAATGAAGTTTAGAAGCAGGAAACAGCGATCGCGGTCTTTGGGGCAGGATGGGCTCTTGGTAGCTTCTCCGTTTTTGTTACCGAGTCTGATTGGTTTCGCTGTATTTTCTTTTCTTCCTTTACTGATTTCGATTCTGATCAGTCTCACCGATTGGAACGGACTCGATGAACTGACGGCCAAAGGCTTTTTGCACGACCATTTCATCGGTCTTGATAATTACAAGAGTATTTTGCAAAGTGATGAATTTTGGAAGGTCCTGAAGAATACGGGACTCTACATTGTCTTGTATCTTCCGTTGATGCTTGCAGTCTCCATTGCGATCGCGCATCTCTTAAGCAGGCCGCGAAAGGGCGTCGGTGTGTTCCGCGTAATTTATTATATTCCGGTTCTGACGTCTTGGGTCGCGGCTTCCTTGATTTGGAAATCCGTTCTTTCACCAAAATATGGAGCAATTAACAGTGTCCTCGAGATATTTGGGATACAGGGACCGGGGTGGCTCTTAGATGAGCGATGGGCGATGCCGGCTATCGTTCTTGTCTCTGTCTGGAAAGACATGGGTTTTTTTGGTCTCATCTTACTTTCCGGGATGGTCGGAATTAATAAAAGCTACTACGAGGCCGCCGAGATTGATGGCGCGGGCGGTTGGACCAAATTTTGGAGAATTACGCTTCCGCTGTTAACGCCGGCCATATTTTACGTTCTTATCGTTAGCCTCATCAATTCATTTCAGCTGTTCCCGCAGATCATGATTATGACAGACGGCGGTCCGAACGGAGCAACACAAGTTATGGTCGAACGTATTTATAAATACGGGTTCCGTTACTACAAAATGGGTTACGCATCGGCGCTATCGTGGATACTCTTCTTTATCATTATGGTTTGCACGATGATTCAAATGCGTGGACAAAAGAAGTGGGTGAACTTTGACACATAAGAGAAAGTACAATTCAACGTTCTATTACATAATTGCTATTCTCATTGCAGTTATCTCCATGGTGCCTTTTTTCTGGATGATTGCTACATCTTTGAAGGCAAGAGGCGCGTTGATGGCTATCCCAATAGAGTGGATACCGAAAGAGCCGACGTTTGCTGCCTACATCAAAGTTTTTTCACGTTTTCCTTTTTTAAAAACGATTGGCAACAGCCTTTATATTTCTATTGCCTACACACTGATTACGCTGATTTCCGCATCGATGGCTGCCTTTGCTTTTGCAAAAATCAAGTTTCCGAAAGCTGAGTTGTTGCTGAAATGCTTTTTAGCGACGATGATGATTCCTACACAAGTGACGATGATTCCGCTTTTTGTGGTCATGAATCGACTCGGATGGATCAATTCATTCGGAAGTGTCATTTTGCCGTCTATTTTCCGTCCGTTTGCCATGTTCCTTTTGGTCCAGCAGATGCGGACAATACCGGATGATTTTTTGAATGCCGCACGCATTGACGGCGCGAACACATTTCAGGTTTACCGCCACGTGGCGCTTCCTCTTTGCGTTCCAACACTTGCGACGCTGTCCATCACAACATTCATGGAATCGTGGAACGATTATCTCTGGCCGCTTCTGATGTTAACCGATAAAACAAAAATGACGCTTCCTATCGCTCTTTCGACGCTAAACGGACAATATGCGACAGAATACAATGTCCTCATGGCGGGAAGTTTAATTTCCATGATTCCAATTATTCTCGTTTATATTTTCGCTCAGCGCTCTTTCAAAAGCGGAATGATAGCAGGAGGAATTAAAGGTTAGTCTGCCTACATTCGTCCGATGCAGAGCCTTTTGAGGAAACTGAATGTCAGAGCAAACCGGACTGCGGAGAGTACGAGTTGTCCGATTTAAACTCGCATATAGCCTCTATTGAAGTCAGGTTTTTGATTTGAGTTATTTCAAGCGGCGGGAGAATATTCATGACCATTCGTGCCGTCATTTTTGATCTTGATGGAGTTTTAACATCAACAGACCGTTTTCATACGGAAGCTTGGCAGGCCACTTGTGAAAATTGGGGGATCCCCTTTAGCGTGTCTTCAAGTGATAAATTGCGCGGTGTCAGCCGCAAAGAAAGTGCGTTAATCATTCTTCGAGAAGCAGGACTTTCGCTATCAGAAGAGGAATTTGAACGCTTTTCCGACGAGAAGAACAGACTGTTTGTTACTCTTCTTGATTCAATGGGAGAGGGTAATGTTTTACCCGGTGTTAAGGCGCTTTTGCGGGAGTTAAAACCGCGCTACCGTCTCGCCGTCGCATCGTCAAGCAGAAATGCAGTAAAAATACTGAAAAGAACGGGTCTTATGCCATTTTTCGAGGTAATTGTTGACGGCACGATGATCCGGTGTTCAAAACCAGATCCTGAAGTATTCCAAAAAGCTGCTGACGCACTCGGCATTCCATACGATGAATGCCTAGTTGTTGAAGATAGCATAGCGGGGGTTAGTGCCGCGTTCAAGCTGGGTTGCCCGGTAGCCGGTGTTGGTTCTGCAAGTGTAGCGAGCGGGGTAACTTATTCGCTGGCTGAAACTAAAGAACTTGGGGATATTCTTTGAAAGCCAACTATTTTGCATGGTCATAAGATCGAAATTATACATTCACCATTATATTATTTATAGGGTAGAATAGAGAAACAGTATGACTTTCGACAAAAAAGAGAAAAAATGCTCGTCATACTGTCTACAGGAGCGCCCATGAAAAAATTAAATGCAAAAAAAATTAAACGGCACATGTTAAAAACGTACGCGTTTTGGCAGGTTGACGAACGTTTTCTTATGGTTTATCCGGATAAGAACATATTGAGTAAGGCCGGACTTGATGAATTGCCGGAGACCGAAAGCGGCTATTTGGCGTTTGTATTCCTTGATGACACCATGAAAGTAGCGTTCATTGGGGAAGTCGACCTCGAAACACAGGAGTACGAGTATTTTCAGGAAAACAAAGCGCTGGTTGCGGAGGCATCGTCCATCGATACGATGCTGGTGATGCTTGTCAAACCAACGCGTGAACTTGTGCAACACCCATTTGTGAGAACGGTTCTTGATTTCCACGAGTCCAACGTGTTGTATCGAAGCACGTTGACCGTGCGCGCTATCGATCCGCTGCGCGATTCGCTCCGTCCCGAAATTTTGACGGCATGCTACGTAAAGAATGAAGCCGACTACGAGCAACAGTACTCTGACGCGGTCGCTGAGTATGTGACGGCACGTGAAGAAGCTGAGGCGGCAGCGGCAGAAAAACGGGCTCTGGAAGACGCCAAAAAGAAATCATCTGGCAAGAAGAACTCAAAGAAAAAATTGGCAGCAGAGGTCGATCAGACAGGTGACGAAGAAGAGGATTTTCCGCAACATCCGGATGTGCCGAAAGATGCCTTTGTTTTTGTCAAAATCCGAGATCTCAGTCCGGCGAACAAAGGAACGTGGCGAGCTGTCCTCATGGAGGATCTTCCGGGGACAAAGAAAAAGATGGATGACGATATCACGGTATCGCTCGTCACAGTGGAAGAAGAAAATAGCAAGACGTCCATGCTTTTTCTACATCCGGACGCACCTGTTGAAGATACAAAGATTCACACCCAGTCGTATAAGCCGAGGCGGCTGCCCTGGCGCATTGCGTATGAGCTCAAATGTCCGAACGGAGATTTTGACGAAATATTCTATCTTGGGCGCAGCGGAGAAGACAGCCTGATGTTCCGTAATATTCTGGACGATATTCGTGAAGGCAAAATGGATCCGTCCATGGTGATCTCAATGGTTCAGCGCGATGACGGCGAAATTGATTTTTCACGCGAGCTCTACCGCTGTAATTCGTGTGGCACGATGGAAGTTATGCGTCGCGTCCGTATGGTTTATCCCGACGCGACACAGTCTACAACATACCGCTGCCCGAAATGCGGCGAGCGCACGTCTTTTGTAAAACGCACGCACATTGCCTCGCTAAACTGTCCTGAATGCCGTGAACCGCTGAATCTCATGGCTGAGAAAAACTGGAGCGGGGTCTTAGATCCGCAGTCGGAACCGGATAACTGGCGCTGATGTCGGGGGGTGCGATCATGACGAAAACAGATTATCTTCAACTGCTCAAGGAAGAGCTTGTCGAAGCTCTTGGCTGTACTGAGCCGGCCTGCGTCGCTCTTGCGGCGGCACACGCGCGTGAACAGGTCGTACTCGCTCTGAATGATCCGTCCTCAGGTGATTTTCTCAACGCTGATCAGATCGAATCCGTCGATCTTTATTGCAGCGTCAATATTTATAAAAACGCGATGGGCGTCTACATCCCCGGCACAAATGACATGGGTGCCGCGATGGCAGCCGCTCTAGGTGTTATCGCAGGCAAAGCCTCCCGCGGGCTTCAGGTTCTCGAAAACATCAGTAAGTTGCAGATTAAAGAAGCTCGACAGCTTTGCAAATCCGACAAAGTCAAGCTGCATCCGGCACCGTCGTGTGAACCGACACTCTATGCGGAAGCAGTCGTTCGCGCGAAAGGACATACGGGGCGAGCAGTCATTTCTTGGAAACATGACATGATCGTGCTCCTTGAGCAAGACGGTAAGCCGACATTTCAATTCTGTCCTGAAGAGCAGGATTTATCCGGCTCCATCAGTGAACAGGACCTCACAGAGATTTGGGACTTTGTCTCTTCGGTCGACCTTGATGATCTTTCGATCATTCGCGAAGCCATCCGTCTCAACGAGATCATCGCCGAAGAAGGCCTTAGCAAGAGTTACGGCCTTGAAGTCGGTCGAGCCATCCTTGAAAAAAATAAACTTCCCGCCTTCGCCAAGAAGTCACTTGGTCCCGCGTTCTCCGACTATTGCGCCGCTCGCACGGCGGCGGCGGCCGACGCAAGAATGGCAGGGTCGACGCTCCCTGTCATGGCCAATTCAGGCAGCGGAAATCAAGGTTTAACGGTGACCGTAAGCGTGACGGCGGCCGCAAAATACCTCGAAAGTTCGGAAGAAGAACTCATCCGCGCTCAGACATTAAGCCAACTTGTGGCCATTCATATCAAGCAGAGTTTCGGTCGTCTTTCACCTCTATGCGGCGCGACTGCTGCCGCTGTCGGCGCTTCTGCCGGCATGGTCATGTTGTTAGGCGGCGGTCTCGATCACGTCATCGCAGCCGTCCAAAACATGTTTGGCACGGTGACCGGTATGATTTGCGACGGCGCAAAACTCGGTTGCGCCCTCAAAGTCGCCTCTTGCATTTACGCTGCCGTACAATCTGCCCTTGTCGCCATGCGCGGCAAAGAAATCAAACATACTGACGGCGTCATAGAATACGATGTCGAAAACACCATCCAAAATATGGAGCGCATCTCAAAAGAAGGCATGTTGCACATGGACGATCTCTTGCTGAACATCATGTTGAACAAGAAGCAAACCCCTTAGCAGGCAGGCCAATTGATCTTCTAAAATAAGAAGAAAACTCCTTCAACAGGCAGGGCAATAGATCTTCTGCACAAGACGAAACATAGAAATTGCATTCCAGCCTTCGCACACTTAGAAATACCTGAGGCAATGATTTTGACGTTCTTTGATTTGTGGCGCGAAAGCTTGTTTTGCGCATTAAATATTGCCTGAGACCATTTTCTAACGTGCTTCGTTTCATGGCGCGAATCCGTTCATTTGCAATTGAAAATTACTTGTTACTAGTCTTGGTATTCTTCCTGTCCCAAAATCAATGCAGTGCGCATCAAAAGATGCTTTTCGGTAAACACAAAAAAGAATTGACAAAAACGCCGAAGTTGCGATAACGTTGATCATGCGATATCGATAACATCTTGTCCTGCCCATCGCTTCATGGAGTGATCATGTTGGATCTGTTTTCGAGTTGATGTTGCCGACAACATAGATGTTGTCGGCGGCAGAGAAGTTATCGGTAGTAGAGATGTTGTTGGCAGCATAGATGTTGCAGGTGGCAGATGCGGTTTCCCGGTGAAGCCCATTTATCGCAGATTAATAGCACATAGTTTTTACAAGCGGGTGTGGTTCAATGGCAGAACGTCAGCTTCCCAAGCTGAAAGCGGGGGTTCGATTCCCCTCACCCGCTCCACAATTTGTCCCAAAACGCCGTCATACCAGGCGTCTTGGGACTTTTTTGTGCCAAAAAAAACGCAAAAAAATTAGGTCGACGTACTCAATCTTGATTGCAAGAGGGGGTCATACAAATAAAACATGTTAAAATCTTAAATAAAGTGACCATTTGGCAACAAAATGTAATTATCAGCATTGGTCACAGACAGATCACAGACAGATGATTGTTATCAATGGAACTTATGAGAGCGAGGAATGGGAAAATGTATATACCAAAACCGGTCGATACGAGTGACATTGTTTTATCTGAAGAACTTCTTGCGTTAACGGAACTAATCGCAGAAAACGTGCACGATGTTTGGGCAGCCGGCAGGATTGCCGAAGGATGGGTATACGGAGATGTGAAGGACGAGGCGAAAAAGACAACGAATTTACTTGTACCCTATGCCGAGCTTTCGGAGAGCGAAAAAAACTATGACAGAAATACTGCGCTAGAGACTTTAAAACTGATACTTAAAATGGGTTTTGATATCACAAAAGCATCATGAAAGGATACTGTGATTATGGTAGAAAAATCCATCAAGATATTCTTCGGATCATCGATTGTTGAGTTTCAAAGAGAACGAATATCAATCGAGCTTTTCATTCGGCGCATAAGCGCTTTGCTTGAGAAGCAGTGCAAAATCAGGCTTGAACCACTCTTCTGTGAGGCCTTTGACGACGCGCTTTTTTTGACACGGAAACAAGACGAATACAATGAAAAATTACGCGACAGCGACCTGAGCTTTTTTGTTTTCTATACGCGCGCTGGACAATTTACGGTTGAGGAGTTTGAGGAGGCGATTAGAGCTTTACGAAAACACGGTAAACCGAAGATCTATGTTTTTTTTAAAGAAACGACCGCGGATAAAGCGATAGATCAGAGTCTTAAAGACTTTCGTAGACAATTAGAAGAAAAACATAAATATTATGGCGGTCATTTCAGCAATGTTGATACGGTAAAATTCCGGATTCTCCAAGCACTGACGCTTTTGAGTGAGGGTCGCATCAATTTAAGGGTGGAAGCGGGGAAATGCTGGATCGACGGAGTCGAAATTAGGGAAAAGGATCTGTCATTAGGAAAAGTGACGGAGTTTGCCAATAACGCGACGTTACAGAATATGAAAAAGGAGCTAGAAGAGGTCAGTCTAAAATGCCATGCTGTCAAGGCTCAAGATGTCGTCGGCAAGTTAGATGATCAGGCGAGGGAAGAGGACACCCAGCTGTTAGCGAAACGACAGTCTTTGGCGGACAACATTGAGGAGATTGAAAGACAGATCTTTGAGATGTCGCTTGGTATAAGCCGTGATATTGTGAGAGATGAAATGACGGCACGCCAGCGGGCGGCTTATGCGTTATTTGAAAAGGGAGATTACAAGGGTTGTCTTCACATCCTTGATCCTGCAGGACCTGATGATGAATAGATGAATATAAGAGGCAAAAGCGCCAGAGGCTAGAAGAAATCAAAGCGTTGTTTGAACGGGGAGGTTACGGTTAATGAGTGAGAAAAACATTCGGATCTATTTAGGATCGTCGTTGAATGAATTTGATGAAGAACGTGAAGAGATCGAACTCTTTATCCATCGAACCAGCGTATTATTTGAGGAGCGGTACAAGATAAAAATCGTTCCACTTTTATGTGAGACCTTTGAAGACGCGGTCTCTTTTTCCCGGGAGCAAGCCTATAACGAAAAACTTCTTGAGAGCGATTTGAGCTTTTTCATCTTTTTCACGCGTGCAAGCAGACACGCTGTTGAGGAATTCCAGAAAGCGTCGGAAGCCTTTAGATTGTCCGGCAAACCGAAGGTCTATGTCTACATCAAAGAGGTATCTGCTGATGAAACGGTAGAAAAGAGCATCTCAGATTTCCTATCGGAATTGGAAGATACGTATCAGCACTACTATGGTCGCTTTAGTCATCTTGACACAATAAAATTACGTATCCTCTTGGCTCTCTATCACTCGAATGACAAGTTTTTCGAGCTCAAGGTAGAGTCGGGCAAGTGTTTGGTAGACGGAGCGGAGTACCTATCCCTTTCAGGCGTGACAGAATTTGCCAACAATGCGAACTTGCAGAAGATGAGGTCGGAGCTGGAACAGATCAACCTGAAGTACTATGCCTCAAAAGCTCAATATGCAACCGGAGCACTAGACGATCAGGGCATAAGGGACTACGCAGGTCTTGCCGCGAAGCGACAATCATTACTCGATGAGATCGAGGAGCTTGAAAAACAAATCTTCGAGATGACACTTGGTATGAGTCGTGATATGACAAGAGGTGAAGTGACGGCACGTCAGCGAGCGGCCTATGAACTCTTTGAAAAGGGAGATTACGAGGGCTGCCTTCACATTCTTGATCCGGTAGAAATGGATGACGAATACGAGAGACAAAGACGCCGGAAGGAAGAAGAAATCAAGGCACTGTCGTCACGCTACATCCGCGAATACCGTACGAGGATAGAGATCTTAGAGGCGATGGTGGACTATGCCGGTCGATTTGAAGAGATAACTGCTTGCTACGAGAAGATCGTCAAGGTAGCTTTTACTGATAGGGTTGAGCTCGACGCTGTCTACGCATATGCATCTTTCCTACATAACCAGAATAGAACACAACGAGCGATCGAAGTGGCGGAGAAACTTGAAAAGCTATACGCTGAAGAGGGATTTTCAGCGGAATACCGAGCTAGCTTATACATTCTTCTGGGAATTTTTCACCATAACCAAAATAGGCCTAAAGATGCAGAGCGATACTTTATTCTGTCGAAGGAAATCTATGACCGTTTATCGCAGAAAGATCCTGACCGCTATGAAGCGGCTTTTGCCGCTACTTGCCAAAACCTGGGGAAATTTTACAGTGATCGAGGCCAGCCTAAAGAAGCGGAACGGTACTATTATCGGTCGAAGGAAATCAGGGAGCGTTTATCACAGAAGAATCCTGACCGCTATGAAGGGAATCTTGCCTGCATTTGCAACAGCCTAGGACTTTTCTGCAGTAACCGAGGCCAGCCTGATGAAGCGGAACGGTACTATCTTCGGTCGAAAGAAATCTTCGAGCGTTTATCGCGACAGGATCCTGACCGCTATGAAGCGGATATTGCGATGACTTGCCACAACCTAGGCAATTTATATAGTAATCTAGGTCATCCTGATGAAGCGGAGAGGTGTTACCTTCAGTCGAAGGAGCTCTATGAGCGTTTATCGCAGAGGGATCCTGACCGCTATGAAGGTAATCTTGCTTTGACTTGCCACAATCTGGGGTTTTTATACTATAACCAAGGCAAGCCTGATGAAGCGGAGCGGTACTATCTTCGGTCGAAGGAGATCTTTGAGCGATTATCGCAGAAGGATCCTAGACGCTATGAAGGGGATCTTGCTTTGACTTGCAACAGCCTAGGATTTTTCTGCCGTAACCAAGGCAAGCCTGATGAAGCGGAGTGGTACTTTCTTCGGTCGAAGGACATCTATGAGCGTTTATCGCAGAGGGATCCTGACCGCTATAATGCGGATCTTGCCAGAATTTATAACAATCTGGGCAATTTCTATAGTAACCGAGGTCAGCCTGATGAAGCTGAGCAATACTATCTTCAGTCGAAGGAAATCAGGGAGCGATTATCGCGGAGGGATCCTGACCGCCATGAAGCGGTTCTTGCCAGCATTTGCAACAATCTGGGAGAATTTTACTTTAACCAAGGTCGTCCTGATGAAGCGGAAAGGTGCTTAATTCAGTCGAAGGACATCTATGAGCGATTATCGCAGAGGGATCCTGACCGCTATGAAGCGGTTCTTGCCAGCATTTGCAACAATCTGGGAATTTTATACGATAACCAAGGCTGTCCTGATGAAACGGAGAGGTGCCTAATTCAGTCGAAGGAAATCAGGGAGCGATTATCGCGGAGGGATCCTGACCGCTATGAAGCAGATCTTGCCTTGACTTATAACAATTTGGGGGCTTTATTCCAAAACCAAGGCCGTCCTAATGAAGCGGAGCGGTACTATCTTCAATCGAAGGAAATCTTCGAACGTTTATCGCGGAGGGATCCAGACCGCTATGAAGCGGATCTTGCCAGTATTTGCAACAGCCTAGGCGTTTTTTATAGTGACCGAGATCAACCTGATGAAGCGGAGCAGTGCTATCTTCAGTCGAAGGAGATCAGGGAGCGATTATCTCGGAGGGATCCAGACTGCTATGAAGCGTCTCTTGCCGATATTTGCAACAATCTGGGAGATTTTTACTTTAACCGAGGCCGTCCTGATGAAGCGGAGCGGTCCTATCTTCAGTCGAAGGAAATCAGGGAGCGTTTATCGCGGAGGGATCCTGACCGCTATGAAGCGGATCTGGCTTTGATTTGCAACAATTTGGGCAATTTCTATAGTAACAGAGGCCGTTCTGAAGAAGCTGAGCGGTACTATCTTCAATCGAAGGAAATCAGGGAGCGTTTATCGCGGAGGGATCCTGACCGCTATGAAGCGGATCTTGCTTCGACTTGCTTCAATCTGGGGGTTTTATATCATGAGTATGGCCGTTCTGAAGAAGCTGAGCGGTACTATCTTCAATCGAAGGAAATCAGGGAGCGTTTATTGCAGAGGGATCCTGAACGCTATGAAGCGGATCTTGCGGCAATTTGCTACAATCTAGGCAATTTCTATAGTGGCCGAGGCCGTCCTGATGAAGCGGAGCGATACTATCTTCAGTCGAAGGAGCTCTATGAGCGTTTATCGCAGAGGGATCCTGAACAGTATAAAGCGAATCTTGCGATGACTTGCAATAATCTGGGGGTTTTATACTATAACCTAGGCCGTCCTGATGAAGCGGAGCGGTGTTATCTTCAGTCGAAGGAAATCAGGGAGCGTTTCTCGGAGAGTGATCCTGAACAGTATGAAGCGGATCTTGCTTCAACGTGCAACAATCTGGGGGTTTTATACGATAGGCTAGGTCGTTCTGAAGAAGCGGAGCGCTCCTATCTTCAATCGAAGGAAATCAGGGAGCGTTTATCGCGGAGGGATCCTGACCGCTATGAAGCGGATCTTGCGGAGATTTGCAACAAACTGGGAGATTTTTACTTTAAACAACGCCGACTTGCGGAAGCAGCATGGCTTTTCATTCAGTCGAAGGAGCTCTATGAGCGTTTATCGCAGAGGAAACCCGGTTCGTAATTAGAGCCTACTGCGCAGGCATCAAATGCTTGAGATAAGGCGATTAGCGGTTTATATCCAGTATAATAGGTGCAAGCAAAATGCAGGATATTGAGGAAAACCCTTGCACTTGGAGGATCTATGA
>JAAZKK010000112.1 GCA_012799825.1 Clostridiaceae bacterium
CCATTAACGCTTCTTCTACGCAGTCTTGCACCGTTTCAACATCCGGATCTTGTCGGTAGTCGAGCATTTGAATGACGTCTCCGGTGATCTGATCGAGCTCTTCTGAAGTCAGCGTTTCACTTGGCACACAATTGTTTGCGCTTGCCATCGCCTGTCTTATTTTATGAGCATCAAAGGGCATACGGCTGCCGTCGCGCTTAATAATGTTGCGAGGACATTTCAAGGTCATCAGCTGAATCTTTTTAGACATTAAAAAACTCCCTTCTTTGGAAGAGAGCAGGCCAAAGTACGTATACTTTATTTTCACCCGCTTCTTCATACATCGTGATGACGGGTACTTTGTCGGCTTGTATTCTGGCTCTGCTCCCCATCCGCCCTTCCCAAATCGAACTAGATTCAGTGGCTACGCGGACTTTGATAAGCATTACAGCGGCGGGACCGCACAGGACTTGCACCTGTTTCCATTTAAATGCTCAACGACGAATCGCTAAGCAACGCCTCAAAGCACAATATGTAGTTGCCAATTGAGCGTACACCACAATATATAGGCTGTCAAGCCTCTTTTGTCCTTTTTTATCATCTGTCACAAAACTGTTATAAAGTTCTGTTTTAAGGCTTCATAGCTGTTTCAACGAGCTGATCCAATAGATGAAGGCCAAATTGAATCGGCTCTTGATACATGAAAATCACGCAGAGTAATACATAATTTGTGCGATTCTTCTTGTAGCCGGATGGCGAGAAATACCGGACATTAAGAAACGCGTGTCGCCCGGTTTAATCTGGCATTTATTGGTTCACCCTGTGGTTTTTGAAAATCGAATATTCAACAGTTCGTTTCTCTGTGATAGGAATCTTATAAGTTGATGCGTACAAGAAATGGACAAACCTAAGGTTTGGTACAATGAAACATGTTCTGGAAAAAATGTAAATAAATTAAGTCATTGGAGTTGCCTCTAAATTATCGCGGTTGCTTTGCAGGATGGATTCCACTTGATGAAGATTGATTTTCGTTGAAGTACGTATAGGACGAATGCTATATCGGCTCCGACATCGGCCTTTAAAGGCGATTGCAACGGCCCCATTACATCGAGTCAGGGAGGTCAAGAGAATAGAAATGATGAAAACTCATACGAAGGATTACAAGACGATCGGTTTTCCTATCAGCCGAAAAGAAAATGAGCATCGTCGCGCGATAGTGCCGGAGGATGTGGCGATATTGAGCCATCCTGAGCTCGTCTTTATAGAGTCCGGATTTGGGGAGATTTTAGGCTTTCAGGATGAGGACTACGAAGCAAAAGGATGCCAAATCACGACACACGATGAGGTCATTTCCCAAGATATTGTCTGTGATCCGAAAATTGGCGATAGCGATGATCTTCATGAGTTGCGCAAGAGTCAGATTATTTTCGGATGGGTTCATGCGACACAGAATCGTGATATTACGGATTGCATCGTAGATCGACAGTTGACCGCCTATGCATGGGAAAAGATGTTCGAGATGGGACGCCATGTTTTCTGGTTTAATAACGAACTTGCCGGTGAAGCGGCGGTGATCAACGCTTTTCAATGTTATGGGCAACTTCCTTACGGTATGAAAGTTGCGGTGATAGGTCACGGCAATACGGCACGAGGCGCTTGCCGTGTCTTGAATATGCTAGGGGCATATGTCATGCAATACAATCGCCGTCAGGAGCAGCTGCTTCGCTCTGAAATCGGTCAGTACGATGTGATTGTCAACTGTATCCTATGGGATGTTCAGCGCGATGACCATATCATTTACCGCGACGACCTCAAGCGCATGAAAAAAAATGCCATGATTATTGATGTCAGTTGTGACCGATGCGGCGGAATTGAAACGTCTATTCCTACGTCGATCGAAGAACCGACGTACATGGTCGACGGCATTTTGCACTATGCGGTCGATCATACGCCGTCTATTTTTTTTAAAACCTTTTCGCACAACAACTCGAAAGTGATCATGCCCTATGTCGAGCAATTGATGTCCGGCAGAATTGGCGACGTTTTGAAAGATTCGCTGATCATCGAGGACGGTGTTATTCTCGATCCGGAGATCTTGGAGTATCAAAAGCGGTAGAACAGTAGTTTTCTGCCGATGAGCAAGGATTTTGATTTGGTGAATATGCGTGGAACGGTGTGCTGAAACTCAGTGCATACAGGAGCAGCAGGTTCTTTTGCCGGAGTGCACGGTGTGGTGAAACTCAGTGTGTATAGAAACCCCGCTGTCTTGCCTATTTCCTCTTGTATTTGACTGTTGGTGACCCTTTGAGTGTATGGAAACAGCAGATTCTTTTGCCGGAGTAAACGATGTGGGAAAGAGTGGGAAAGATAGGATTGTTGACAGAAATTGAATTTGAGTTTTTATGCGACGTCAAGCGACTTAGTCTGAGAAACAGAGGCTTGGATTGTATTCTTTGCTCGAACGATGACGTGAAGTTTTCTCTTCAAAAAAAAGGTTTGATTGACAAGGTTGGCCTAACTGAGAAAGGCCTCGCGGCTTTAGAACCCTATCGAGTTCAAAACGCGGTGATCATGGCCGCCGGTCTTTCGTCGCGATTTGTGCCGTTGTCGCTTGAAAAGCCGAAAGGTCTGTTGGAGGTTAAGGGTGAAGTTCTTATTGAGCGTCAGATTGAACAGCTGCACGAGGTCGGCATCCGCGACATCATCCTCGTGACAGGTTACAAACAGGCAATGTTTTCCTATCTTGAGCATAAATATGAAGGATTGCGTCTCATCTTCAATCCTGAATACATGACAAAAAATAACACGCACACACTCTATCTCGCACGAGAATACCTTGACAACACCTACATCTGTTCATCGGATGATTATTTCGAGAAGAATCCCTTTGAACCTTATGTTTATTCATCTTATTACGCTTCCCTCTACGTCGAGGAGAAAACAGATGAATGGTATATGATTCCTGATGCCGAAAACGACATCGCGCAAGTTAAAAAAAGCGGCGGCGCAGGGTTCATCATGTTGGGACATGCATATTGGGATCGGGCTTTCAGCAAAGCGATGCGCCAATTTTTGGAAGAAGACCGTAACATCGGCAAATACGACGACGCCTTTTGGGAGGATATTCTTGCAGAAAACATCAATGCGCTTCCTCCGATGAAGATCCGCGTCTATCCTGAGGATGCGATCTTCGAGTTTGATTCTCTGGAAGATCTTCGTGCATTTGACCACGAGTATCTTGATAACACTCGATGCCGAATCATGAAAAATATCGCAAATGCCCTCAGTTGCCGTGAGAGCGATATCCGACATTGCTGCAATCTTTCTAAAGATCCCAATAGGTACACTTTTAACTTTACCGTTTTTGGAAAAGAATACGTTTACCGGCACTCAGAGGACGATATCATGGATTACGAATGTTGCGAGGTGTCAACTACTTGTGTCCAATGAGCAGCGTGTGCTTTTTGGAAAAGAATACATTTACCAGCACTCAGAAGGCGATGTCATGGATTACGAGTGTTGCGAGGGGACAACAGCTTGTGTGCAATGAACAGCGCGTCCTCGAGATAACAGACGAACGAAATACAAGTATGGATATTATAAAGGCAGACAATTGATGAAATCGTAACGGGGCGTGTCTGTGCAGCAAACCCAAACCACGTGAGTGAACCGTGACGGTAGATCACATAGGCGAACCATGACGACGACAGATTACGGGGCGTGGCAGGCTATTGCAGTGCGATTGACTTGTCAGTGCGGCAGACTTCTCTTCTCAGTGGCAGATCACGAGGACGATCCATGACGAGGCCATTTTAGTGTGGTAGACTTCTCAGTAGCAGATCACATAGGTGCGGGCAACTATAGAAGCGTAGTAAAATATTACAAGCGCAACAGATCAAATACAAACGAAGCGCGGCAGATCAAATGTGAGGAATTGAAAATATGCATATTCTCGTCGTTGGAGGCACAGGCTTTATTGGCTCTCACACGGTTGTTGAATTAATAAATGCCGGTCATAGTGTAGTTGTGCTGGACAACCTTTCAAATAGCTCCCTTGTTGTACTCGATCGCGTAGCCGAATTAACAGGAGAAACAGTTCCATTTTATAAGGTTGACTTGCGTGACCGTGAAGGTCTGCAACGTATTCTTTCTAGCCAGAACTTCGACTGTTGTTTTCATTTTGCAGGCTTGAAAGCCGTAGGCGAATCGGTCTTGAAGCCATGGATTTACTACGATAACAATGTAACGGGAACGCTAACGCTTTTAGATGTGATGCGTCAGAACGGACTTAAAAACATCGTCTTCAGTTCAACGGCAACGGTATATGGCGATCCCGAATTCGTGCCTGTGACAGAACAGCATCCCAAGGGGATCTGCACGAATCCATATGCGCAGACGAAGACATTTATTGAGGATATCTTGATCGCGATGCATACGGCTGATGTCCATAACGGTGACGAGAAGCCGTGGAACGTCGTTCTCTTGCGTTATGCCAATCCGATCGGCGCACATCCCTCTGGAAGAATTGGTGAGGATCCCCTGGGCATCCCTAACAATCTAATGCCTTATATTACGCAAGTAGCTGTAGGAAAACGAGAGAAACTGACAGTATTCGGCGATGATTATGACACTCCCGACGGCACCGGCGTGCGCGATTACATTCACGTAGTCGATCTTGCTCGCGGACACGTCGATGCGTTGAAGGCCTTCGAAACTTACGACTGCGAAACTTGGAGCGACGTTACTAGAAGTGGCGAAACACAATGTGATACAGCCCGAAACAGTGAACTCCAAACTGACGTAACTAGAAGCTGTGCAACTCAATGTGATGAACTTCGAACCGGAACAATCCAAAACGGCGAAACTCAAGATAAACAAAGCCATGGTGTCGAGACACGGATTGCTGAAATGGAAAGCATCGAAACCGAAAGTGCCGAAACCAAAAAATGCGCAACACAAGGCGGCGTAGAAATATTCAATCTCAGCACAGGGCGCGGCTGCTCAGTGCTCGATATCGTGCAAACCTTTGAGCGTGTTAATCAGATCAAAATTCCATATGTGATCGGACCCAGAAGGCCTGGAGACATTGCAACATCCTATCTTAGTCCGGCTCGCGCCAACGAAGTGCTTGGCTGGAAAGCTACTCATAATATCGAAGACATGTGTCGCGATAGCTGGAATTGGCAGAAAAATAATCCCGACGGTTACACCTAATGCCATGCCAAGGCCAGCATAGATCTGAGTCAAAATAGAGCTGAAGATTCGATCAGTTCACCGCAGAATCTTTCAAATAATAATAGATCCGATCGGTTTGCTGCAGAATCCTTCAAAATTCTCTTATACCCTATTTTTAACGAGCTAACGACATTTTTCGGTCACATGGCCATCATCACTTTTGCCTAGTCATCGCTTGGACAATTTTTCAGATAGGATAGGCATTCTGACTTGAGGAACAGAGCGACTACCTTTTTTCGATTGTGTAAATTTGCAACTCTCCTCTTGCAAATAGTTCATTGGTCGATCTCTTTATTTCCGATGATGCAGAGTTTGCATGGTCAATTTTTCTACTAATTCAAAAAGACCGTGACGCTCGATATTTTTCGATGTCCTTCTTTTGTTGTTCAATTTTTCGATTAATTTAGAGAATTTGTTTTTATTGTCAGTCATCGCGGACAGTTTATTAATTATTTTAGAAAACTGGAACGATGTCCTCTGCTTGGGGGTCAATTTTTCAGATAAATTAGTGAAACTGGATTCACAACCACAGATTGGGCACAATTTAAGATTATTCAGAGAAACTGTTGTCTTAAAGAATTGTCTGACGGCGCGAGGCCAATTTTTCA
>JAAZKK010000096.1 GCA_012799825.1 Clostridiaceae bacterium
CACTTACAAAAATCTTGTCCAATCAGCGTCTGTTCGGTCAGGATCTTACAGAGACGGTGCTGGCGACAAAGATTATTCAATATTTCCGCATGATGAATCAGGGAAAAGGTGCCGTGAGGCAATTCCTCCAAGGTTTGCCGCGTTATCAGCAAAGTGACGATTCAACTTCGGAAGAATCGTAACACGTTGACTACAGGTTAAATAGGATCGATTTTTTCAGAATTCTAAAAGCGGGCACGACTTTGTACCCGCTTGTTGATGTGATCAAACATATTATTTCAGATAATTACCGGATTTCTATTCCGTGCGCAATGCCTCGACAGGATCGAGTTTAGCAGCTTTTCGGGCGGGCAGAAAACCGCCTAATAATGTGATCACGACGCTCACGATCACAAGGATGATCGCACCTTTATGCGGCAATACGATATGGATTGTATCGCTCTGTACTAAATTTTGAACGATACGGTTGATCGGGATATTCAATAAGGATGTGATCAATATCCCCAGTACTCCTGAACAAAAGCCGATAATCAAGTTTTCAGCATTAAATATTTGAGAGACATTGCGTTTTGATGCGCCCAGTGAACGCAATATGCCGATCTCTTTCGTCCGTTCCAGTACTGATATATTTGTCACGATTCCGATCATAAGGCTTGATACAACAAGTGAAATGGCGACGAATGCGATGAGGACGTACGTGATGACGCGGATGATCGATGTAACAGAGCTCGTCATCATGGCCACAAAGTCAGTGTACTGAACTTGATCGGCCTCCGGTACCGTCGCGTTAAAGTTAGTGATTGCTTCAGCAAGTTTTTCTTTATCTTCAAAATGATCGGCATAAAGGCTGATCTCGCTCGGTTCGTTTTCATCCACATAGCCGAATTCTTCAAGGTTATCAAGGTACGTATCGCCGCCGATAAAATCATCATAAAAACGCAATAAAAACGCTTCATCCGGATTGTCGGCAAGCCATGCATCCATGGCCATGCTTATCATTTTTGTCTTATCCTGATTGGGATCCAGCCCAGTCGGATCATAAGGATATTCCGGCATTGTAGGCTCGGCATTCGGATCGGCAGAAGACGATTGATCTGGAGATTCTCCAATACCATCTGACGTCTGTGCTACGTCATCTTGTGTCTCCGGTATCGTCGACTCAGTATCCGGCGTACCAGGAGATGTCGCACTTGAGGGATTCCCGGGGATATCTGATGTCTGTGTTACCTCATCTTGCGTTTCAGGTGTCGTCTTTTCCTCATCAGGTTCATCTGAATCGCCGCTTAATTGAATCAGTGTATATATTTGTGCCTTTGTTTCATCATCTGAGCCTGCAATGTATTCTTTGGCATCTTCGATCTTATCTTCGTCGGATGGCGCTTCAAAGGGTAACCCCGTCAGTACATTTGTATCGGGATCCGCAAGCTGGTCTTTGATGAGTTCGCTGTTCATGTTGCGGTCGATCAATTTCCTCGTCAATGCTTCGGTATATGCGATGGACGTCAAAATGGGGAAATAATGCGTATCCTTATGAAGAGAGGCGATACCGCAAATCTTTACTTTTATTCCGCGGTCAAACAAATTCTCAATCGTTTTTTCTGTTAATTCTAAAGGTTCGTACAGATTTCCATCTTTTTCATAATAATCACTTGCTGGCACAAGAGAGAATGTATGACCTAAAACATCGTCATAGGTCAAAACGGGATTGGAGATAGTATCTCCTTCCGATGCGGCAGTCGTAAGATCCTTATAGGTCGATTCGGTTATGAAGCCGAGCTGGAAAAGAACGGCTCCAGGGAGAGATTGATCAGATCGTAATACCAGCATGACTTCGTCATAACGTTCCGGCCACTTGCCGGCAAGAAGTTGATAATTTTCTCTTATGTGTTCACTTATATTTTCTCCGGTAACATCGCAGTGTGTCTCTGAAAAATGCTGTGCTGACTCGGAATAATCTTGTCTGAATGTGGAAAACATTGCCATGCGCTCGCTGAAGAAACCTTTCTTTTTGCGCTCCGCAGGATCGTCGTCTGTATTGACAATGGTTTGATCGTCGTTATAGCTATACGCCTGAAAAGCGACCTCATACGTGTAACGGATACCTCGTTTGGTGATATATTGATGGATTTCGCTCTCAGGATCATCTAAATAAGTCTTGAAGCGCGCAAGACGGTTCGTGACTATCCCTATGCGATCAGCTTCTTCGACGGAAGTATCGATGTAAACGCCTGGCTCGCGGTCTTTCTGATAATGATCCATCCGTGAAAGACCGAGCTCAGCAAGTCCCTCAAGATCAAAGGTTTCACGTTGTATCTGAAGGGGATAGGAAGCCAGCGCATCGCGCTGAACGTAGTCGATGTAATCTTGCATGCCGGAAGAAATGGATAAGATCAACGCGATACCGATGATACCGATAGAGCATGCCAGAGCTGTCATGAGTGTTCTTCCTATCTTGGATCGCAAATTCGTTAGGCTGAGCGAAAGTGATGTGGCAAAGGACATACTGGCGTACGCTTTACGCCTCGGTTTCTCTTTCGTTAGGAGAGAGGTTTCTCTCGTATCGTCACTCGTATAAGGATTTGAGTCCTTTATAATTTTTCCGTCACGCAATCGGATAATGCGTGTAGCGTACTGTGTTGCCAGCTCGGAATTATGAGTGACCATGATGACAAGTCGGTCTTTGGCGACAGCGTGAAGAAGCTCCATAATCTGCAAGCTCGTCTCTGAATCGAGCGCACCTGTCGGCTCATCGGCAAGCAGTACATCAGGATCATTGACGAGTGCCCGCGCGATCGCCACACGCTGCATTTGTCCACCCGACAACTGATTCGGGCGCTTGTGCATATGATCGGTAAGACCGACTTCAGCCAATGCTAACTTCGCTCTGGCGACACGTTCTTTGCGAGATATGCCTGCAATGGTCAGCGCAAGCTCTACGTTTGAAAGTACAGATTGGTGCGGAATCAGGTTATAACTTTGAAAGACGAAGCCTACGCGGTGATTTCGATACGTATCCCAGTCACGATCGTTGTATTTTTTTGTCGAGGTGTGATTGATGATCACATCGCCTTCGTCATAACGATCAAGGCCGCCGATGATGTTGAGCATTGTCGTCTTGCCGGAGCCGCTTGGACCTAAGATGGCGACAAATTCATTCTCTCGAAATTCGACGGATACGTTGTCGAGTGCTGTTTGTGAAAAATGTTGTGTCCTGTAATGTTTAGATATGTTTTTAAGTTCGAGCATAAGCCCTCTTATCTTCTCTTAATGATGTGTCGTTTTTCGACTTTATTCAAAAAAGTGTCAAACGACATCTATTATTCTATACGTTTTAACTGCTATGCTCCACATTTTCTATAAATCAAATCATCGAATTTGATGTTCACCTGACGATAAAACATCGATCTAAAGTGAAGAACCCAATGTCTGATTTTCTTACCACTCAAGTTAATCATTGTTGTAATTCATGTTGTCTAGAGAAATCGCAAGAGAAAGATAAAGCATGGGTGAATCTTTTTAGGTATAATAAATATAATTAAATTACAATAGCGAATGTTTTTTAAATACTATTCCCTATTATCTCAATTGTAAAAGAGGGTGAAAAAGCATTTTGTAAGCATTTTGAATGAAGCGAGATGAGTCGGGGAGTGTTATTTATAATCTTACGAATTGACTTTGAGACGGCGCATAACAACGATATGGAGGTTGCCCGATACGGTGTGGCCGACAAGGAGAATAAGATAACCATGAAAAGACGACAGAAAATAGTACTTTTAACGATGCTGCTGATTATGGCTCTTTTGACAGGTTGTGTAGGTACAGACACGAAGGAGACAGATCCCTCACAGCCGGATATCTCTGAAATTGATTTTTCCGATGTCGATTTTTCGACGAGTGTCTTTAAGCATGTAACGAATGGCGGTGTGACAGATAACGACATTCTTCCTTATAACGTCGATGTCATCACAGGCGCGACCATGACGGTCGAGGGACCGGCAGTCGTAACGAGTATTCCGCTTTCTGTTCGCGAATTGGAAAACCGTAATGCCGGTCTTGTTCGCGGTGTTTATGAGGATTCATCAGGTGCTCGCATTTATGAGGGGATGGATCTTGCTTATCTTCTTTATGAGATGACGGACGGTGACAACGGCATTTTCTTGACAGACAAGGCATATCAAGTAGAGCTAAAAAACCATAACCGTGTTCATGTTGCTACATTTACTTTGGATGAGATCCTTAAAGCCAGTGCCGATGGACGACCGGTTCTGCTTGCCTACGGTGTAGGTACTTTGGACGGTAAACATGCGGCTCCTTTTGTTTTCGACGCAGTCGGGGAAGGCGAACATTCCTTAGGCTATGTTCCGGAGCTCGACAACGAGGACGGTTGTATCAGACTTGTATACGATATGGAAAATCTTGGTGTCGGCGCGGTTGACAGGGTTTTCACGAATGTGGCGTATATCTACGTTTCTGAGGAGTCGGAACCGGGATTCAAACATACAGAAGCGGAAGCATTCGATGTCTCGCGCTACACGGACTACATTGTCACTTTCCGCGGCGCGGGATTAGGCTATGAGATCGATCTAACGGTTAGACAGCTTGAGGATTTAGTCATTCATGACTCCGATGGCATCATTCCCGGGGGCATAGGCTATGCTGACGACTATAGCTTGGCCAATAATGCCTACTGGTATGTGAACTCTTTTGAGGGATTGGATCTCTATAAACTATTGATGTATTTGGGAATGGATAGCGCGGAAAGCATGGGATTACAGAAAGCCCGTACGACACTCGTCCATTTTATTGCCGCTGACGGCGTGCCCTCAAGTGAAACATTCTCGGTGGACACGCTGGCTTCACCTGACATCTTTGGATTTTATAACAGAAACGCCGCAGACCACGGGGACGGAAGCTACGTGCCCACGAATGCCGACTTGGAGGATACCGGCTATCCCGTACTGTTGGCCTACGGTGTGAACAACTACCCTTACACGATACAGAAAACTGATCCCGCTTATGTGTCTGGACTTTCTAATAGCGGAGGTCCTATGCGTGTTGTCTTCGGCAAGACACAGTATAACCATGCCAACGGCTCTAATCAGGTGCAATTTCTAAGCGAGCTAATCGTAGGTGAGGACATCCTCTACAATACGCATCAATATACGCCGGATCAGGCTCTGCACGCGCTTGCTGATGAGACCATTGCCGTTCGAGTGCAAGGCGAGGACGGCTCAGTTCTCATTAACCGAAATTTAACGGTAGGAGAGCTTGAGGATCTTGTGTACGGTGCGATGGTATCACGTGACGCGAAGAAAGCTGCTCACAGAAAAGATTCTTACGAGATTCCCGTAAATGGCGAATATGAGACACATATTTTTGAGGGCGTTACTCTGGAATACCTGCTCATGGAAGCGATGGGAATTCCTGGAAAGAACGGCATGGCAACATTCTCCAACGGCGAAGATCAAATTACCTTGCCTTTGGAGGAACTCTTCCGATTAGGCTATAACGCCGATCTTGAGCGAGGAAACATGTCGGCTATATTGGCTTTTGCGAAAAATGGCACACCTCTGACTGTCGATACAGGTGATGCGGGGTATGTGTCTGAGCGAAAACTTTATCCGTTCTTGGATTCTGATCCTAATGTCTATCCTGTTGACAACAGCGGCGGACCGGTGGCGTTGATTCTTCCCGGATCGTCGCCTGAGGAAAGCACCGGAAGGATTCTGTCTTCCTTGAATGAGATAGAAATCACTCTCATTCCAGACGCTTATGCCCATTTGGACGGCGTTTATAGAACAAGTCGAGCCGAGACGATCCTTTTAACAGGTCTCGGACTTGATAAAGAGCACTCGTTGACTCTTGAAGAAATCGAGGGACGTCAGCGAATTGCTCAAACCTTGGATTTCACTCTGTTGTCAGATGATGGATCAGCGTCGCAAGCTCGTTATCGCGGAGTCCCTGTTTATTCGCTCTTTATTGAAACCGGCATCAAGAACAACGCCGGAGATGTAACGATCCATACCGCAGGCGGTGAGAGTGTAACTGTTTCACTCTCCTCACTGAAACGCAACGTAAAAGATGAGAGTGGCAACGAACTTTGCGCCATATTAGCTTATGGCATCGGCACGGATGAAGATGATCGGCTCGCAGGACTTCCCCTGACTGCCACTCCTGATAATCCGGGTTATGTTGCCTCAGTTGGAAATGATGGTGGACCGTTGGCACTCCTGATCCCGAATGAGGACGGTACAACGAGGCGAATAGATCATGTGACGTCTTTAGAAGTTTCCGCGCGTGAGATCGATACATGGAGCCACTGGATGAGTGATGTGTTTGAGGAATTCCTAGAAACGCCTTTTACACTCACTATAAGAAATGATGCAAGTGAATGGATCGGTGAATACACATTAGGCTATCTTGAGAACATGAAAGATCTCATCGTTCGCGACGACTATACGGTACTTGACCTCGGTGAGTGCGAAGGTGTAGATATCTGGAAATTCGTGCTCAAAGAGGCGGTTTGGATACCGGGCATCGACGATCCCATTTCTATCACAGCATACGCCTCCGACGGGTATAAAAACGATCTTCTCAGCGTCTTCTCTATGGACGGCTTACGATTAGGTGTTCCGAATGAGGACGGTGACAGAAAGCCGTTGATCCTTTGTTATGCAATCAATGGCTATCCGCTTGTCGATAGCGAGAGTCATGAGGGATACACAGGCCTTGCAGGCAATTCAGGTGGACCGTTGCGTATCGTTGCTGAGACAAACCAAGGGGCTTCGGTGAAATATTGTGTAAAAGTTGTCGTAACGATTAAAGGTTCGGAAGATCTTAATTCCATCGATCATAACGAGGGGAGTAAATGATGAGGAGATCATTAAAAAAGTATCGGATCATTGTCCTGCTACTTGTGGCAGTGTTACTTCTCTCGGGCTGTGCTAAGAGTGATAACAATATTAAAAAGCCGGAACCAGGTCAGGTGATCGACGGCGCCGGTGTGATCAAAAATATTCCGGATGATCCTTCTGCCGCAACCATCGCATCGGTATACGCAGTGTCAGTGCCCTTGATTGTGGCACTTGATTTATCTGATCGTGTTCTGGCCATCAATGTCAAGAGCAAATTTTGGACCGATGCCGATGAAGATCTTGCGCGCGCCGGAACGGTAGGGAGGGGAATCGTTGATCTTGAAGCCTTGGCGACGTATGCACCTACCACCTTTATTCATCGCTCTAACGATCCTGAAACAGTTGATGCCGTAGAGAAATTAGGGATCGATGTTCTTTGTATTACAGTGGAAAATATTGAAGATATTCGCGCTATGCTGACAATGCTAGGAGATTACTTTGGTGCTGAAGATCGAGCTGAAGAGGTAATTGGATGGATTGACGGAAAGTTTTCTATGATTCGTGAGATCGTAAATCAGATACCTCAAGACGAACGCGTTTCTGCAATGTTGATGGGCGGACAGAAAGGCCGCGTTGCCGGAGACGATATGCTTCAGTCTTGGATGATTGAACAAGCAGGCGGAAATTGCGTCGTCGACCAAGGTAAAGATCATCGTTGGATCGATGTCGGGGTTGAAACGGTCTTCAACTGGAATCCTGAGTACATTTTCTGTACGAGTTCTACAGCACTTGATTACACACCCGAGGAACTCTTAAATGATCCTACTTGGAGCGCCGTACAGGCTATCATTGACGAGAACATTTTCACGATACCTGCCCGAATTGATTCATGGGACATGCCGGGGATCAGTTGTATACTTGGTACATTGTTCATGCTCAACACGATGTATCCTGACTATTACTCTGTTGAAGAATTGCAATCGGAGATTGACGAGTACTACATGTTCATGTTTGGGAAAACGTTTGACAGCGAGTATCTCGGCTATTCTTTGGAGGAGTAAGTTGAGCACAGGAAAGATCGCAAACGGGAGGGGAAAGATTGCCTTATTGATGGGACTTTTAGTCGCTGGGCTACTTTGTGGTGTCGTTCTGGCAGTTTGCGTCGGAAAATATCCGGTAACCCCCAAAGAGAGTCTCAGAATTTTAATTAACGCAACTTTTCAACAGCCCATTGAAGCATCAGATATGACGGTAAACGTCGTCTTGGGTCTCCGAATTCCACGAATTTTAGCAAGTGTTTTTGTAGGTGCAGCTCTTTCGGTAGCCGGTGCCGCTTATCAAGGAATATTTCAGAACCCATTAGTCTCTCCTGACTTTCTAGGAGTGTCGAGCGGCGCCTGTGTGGGAGCGGCTCTTGCTATATTGATGTCGTTGACGACGGTATTTATCTCTCTTTTTGCTTTTATCGGCGGCATTTTAGCCTTCATGCTCACCATTAGCTTGCCGGCTCTGCTTCGTAACCGCTCCAATACGGTACTGGTGTTGGCGGGGATTATTGTCGGTTCGGCGCTGTCATCTCTGTTGGGTTTTATTAAGTACACTGCCGATCCGGATACACAACTTGCCTCTATCACATACTGGACCATGGGGAGTTTTGCTTATGTGTCGTTACGTGATTTGGCTTTTCTGATTCCGCTCTTACTTGTACCGATGACGATCTTAGTACTTATGGCATGGTGGATTGATGTCCTTTCTATGGGAGAAGAAGAGGCACGAACTTTAGGAGCCGACGTGACAAAAATGAGAGGGATCGTGATCCTTTGTTCCACATTACTCACTGCTGGCTCCGTCTGTATTGCCGGCACCATCAGCTGGGTAGGTTTGATTGTGCCTCACTTCGCAAGGATGGTCGTCGGGAGCGGGAATCGGCGGTTAATTCCGTTTGCCGCTCTACTCGGCGGACTGTTCATGCTGTTGGTCGACACGTTGACGAGAGTTATCGGAGTCTCGGAAATGCCTGTGAGCATCATGACTGGTGTACTGGGATCGTTCTTCTTCTACTGGTTGATTTGGCGACAGAGGGATCGTATACGATGATCTATTTAGTTGATAACATCCGATTTTCTTATCGTCCGTCACTGCCGATCGTACTGAACGGCGTCTGTTTGACCCTTGAAGAAGGTGACGTGCTGACGATTATGGGACGAAATGGCGCTGGCAAAAGCACATTGATGAAGTGTATGTTAGGACTTCTGAAGCCACAGCAGGGCGAGGTGTGCTTGTGTGGAGAAAATGTATCTCTGTTAAAGCCCCGTTTCATCGCTTCACAGGTAGGATATGTTCCGCAGAATCATGTGCCCGCATTCGGCTACACGGTGTTTGACTATGTACTCATGGGTTGCGCATCAAAAATTGGCATGATGTCTCATCCCGGTCGACAGGAGAAAAAAGACACGGAGAAGGCCTTAGAGATGCTCGATATTTCCCATTTAAAGACACGTAAATACAATGAACTGTCCGGAGGTGAACGACAACAGGCGACGATTGCCAGAGCCATCGTCGGCAAACCGAAAGCTGTACTCTTTGATGAGCCGACGGCACATCTGGATGTGGGCAATCAAGTGAAGGTTCTTAGAATTATTAAATCTCTTTCTGAAGCCGGTTTTGCCGTAGCGATAACAGCTCACGATCCTAACCACGCACTGCTCTTAGGAGGTAAAGTAGCGATTTTCGATCGAGAAGGTGTCGTAGTCTCCGGAAATGTTGAGGAGATGGTGACGGAAGAGAAATTACGGGCTCTATACGGCGAAAAACTTATACTCCGATATCTTGGGGAGTTGGGACGAAGCGTTTGCATCAGTCCCAATCTAAAATCAATGAAGTCGATGAGGTTGCCAGTGTAATCACCGGCATCCATCGTATAAATAGAAAACGAAAGTTACTAAGGAGGAAAATCATGAAAAACAAAAAGTTACTTTCATTGTTACTGGCACTATTACTAGCGTTAACGCTTGTGGCCTGTGATGAAAAAACCAAGCCGGAGCCGGTCGATACGAGTGAACAGGTCACTGCGCCAATCGAAACTCCCGCTGAGAAAACTGAACCCATTCCGCCTGCCGGACCGGTGGCAGAAGAAGTAAAAGGGATTACGATACCGGAATTTTCCGTTACGGTAAACGGAGTCGCTGTAGACCATGTAGCCATGGCCGCATATCCGACCTATTCCGTTCAGGCAACAAGCGTCAATAGCGCCGGCACGGAATCAACGACAACGTATGTAGGTTTTGCTATTTCCGATGTGCTGCAAGCGGCCGGTCTGACAGAAAGTTACGTCTGGCTTGAGGCGGAGGCAGATGACGGCTACGTTGTCAGCTTCAAAGGTGAGGACATTATGGCCAATACCACTCTGCTGGCCATGACAAAAGATGGAAGCCAATTTAAGAGTGCGCCTTGGTTCGCTCCATGCACATCCGGTACCACCGGCGATTACCTGAAGGGCTGTGTGTCTATCCTCGTCAACACCGTCGATGAGAAACCTGTTATTGAAGATCCTGAACAGCCTAAGGAGTCGGAAGGACTCGAACTCACCGGCGAAACACCTGAAAAGCTTGATCGCACGGAAAAGGTTACGTTCTCCGATTTCAGTTTTGAGATTAACGGTGAAGATGTGACAAATGAAACGTTGGAAGGCCTAAGAATCTACAAGATTACTGTAGTCACAGAGAACAAGAACGGTGAGCTTTCTGAATCGACCTATACCGGCTACGTCCTTTCAGACGTGCTGACTGCTTTAGGCATTGAAGATTACAGCTCAGTTAAAGTTGTCGCTTCAGACGGATATGAAACGGAGCTTTCGAAGGAACAGGCCGAGAGCGAGTATACGCTTGTTGCGATCGAGAAAGACAAAGAGACCGGCGAAGACGGAACCATTTGGGTGGCGCCATGCAGCGAATCGTCATCCAGAAGCTACTGCAAGCTTGTCTCCAGCCTCGTCGTGGAATAATCATGCCACTGACAATACAGATGTAATCTTTAACATGCGGCCATTTTCCGTATGAACTACTGGGGAATGGCTGCATGATGGGTACACATCATATGATTTGGCTGTCTTTCCGAACTATTATGGCCTGTCTACATTTTAGTAGCGGCATCAACTACTTTCGGAAAACGATTATATGTCGTTGAACAGTAGTTTCTTTCTAATCTAATGATGAAAGGAGAGATATCATGCGCCGAGATCATTCGGTTATTGTTGTCATGCTATTAGCTCTTCTAACTATTGGAATGGTAATCGCCTGCAGTTCTCAGTCTATGGAGAAACCGCTACCACCTCCTTCAGAAGATGTAGATTCACCTTTTTTCGTGGATAAGAATATCAATATGACAACAATCGATGAATACCTTGAACGTTCCGACGTGGCTTACCGTGACGTACGAATGTTATTTGATCCGGCCGACTACGCAGCTGTAGGCGGAGATGCCGATCTCAGCCGTACCATTCGTGGGTTCAAGGTCGTACCGTTTCCTTATATCGCGACACTTCAACCTCTTCCTGTTGAAGGTGCCTATCAAGGAGATAAATTATTTGAAATCGAATGGAATGATGACGGTACCGTAGCAAAATCACGAGCCCTCTATGACGAATCGAGCATGATCTTGGAGGAATTATTTCCCCGAAACAAGGCCATCTTTATAATGTGTGGCGGCGGCGGATACTCCAACATGATAAAAGAACTGTTGATTTATTACGGGTGGGATCCGAATCTGCTCTACAACATTGGTGCTAACTGGAGCTACGACGGCAAGAATGCTTTAGAACTTATCGTCTATCCTGAGGATGCAGAAGATGACAACATCTATGCGACATGGCGCGCCGATTACGCTTACATCGATTTTAGTCGTCTTCATCCGATTCAGGGAGAATTAGAATGAGAAAAGCAGCCGCAATCGTACTGGTTGTCTTGCTATTTTTGGGCTCTGCTTGTAGCCCGAATAATCAAATTGAGGAAAAAAAGGGTCTCACTACATTTCCTTTCACACATTATGCTTCAGGCGGAACGGAAGAGCCTTATCAGGCCGTCATTCTTTTTGAGCAGAGTAACGCTACTTTTACATCCTATCAAGTGGCTTACTTGTCCTGCACTTGTCGCGATACGATGGTCAACTATTATTCAATTTGCTATGTCGAGATGCTGAACAGTCGACCGACGGCGGACGAGTCGGCGATCAGGTCAATTACATTCGGGAACAACCAAGGACTTTGGGGAGACAGCAATCCCAATTACTATATCGCCGAGTACACAGAAGACTATATGGACGAACATCTTGTTCAGCCGCTTGTACGTGTCACGAAAGCAGAAATAGATGCTTGGAAGGGCTATGGAACACAAATTCCTCAAATCGATGCGGATGCGATCGCGGGAGCCACTGTCTCGTCAAGTAATCTCATTTCTATGCTTAAGGGCTTATTTTCATATCATGCAGAGCATTACTACAACTGATAGGAGAAAAATAAGTGAGAAGGAATCTTTTCTTTACCGGTCTGTCTGGGACGGGTAAGTCCACTGTTATCCATCGAGCATTGCTAGCGACGCGCATCTTGCCTGTTGGATACCGGACAATACGTATATATGACGATCATGGAAATGTTTGTGCTTATGTTGTATCAGACGTCCGTTCACCGGAAGTTGGAGTTCAGTTTATTTCCAGGAAGAGAGAAGAGGGATGGCACCGAGACTACTCGCTTTTTTGTCGTACGGCACTTGCTGCTCTTGAAGGAGCGGAGACCTATGACGTTGTCTTAATGGATGAGATTGGAGGTAAGGAGCTCCTTGACGCCGCTTTCTACGAACGAATCACGGAGCTTCTGAGAAAACCCGTTCTATGTATCGGCGCACTAAAAGATCGCTCCGGTATGGAGCGTCTGATAAAAAAAACGGCCACGAATAATTCGATTTACCGGAAAACGTATGAGAGGTTTCGCTCGTTTATCGAGGAGTACCCAGAATCAGAGATTTTTACCGTAACGGAGAATAACCGAGAGGAAATGTACAAGAGAGCAGTCTCATTCCTTGCGGATGCTTGACAGTTCGAACGGATTTATCTCATTAAAACTGCAAACAAGCAATCTAGCCAATAGCAATATCGACGTCTGGGTAGCGCAGACGACTTTGACGGTGTCGATTGCTAATGGCATATCCCAATGTGAGCGGACCGACACGCCCAAGATACATCGTTATGGTCAAGAAAACTTTACTCATGGTCGAAAGATATGACGTAATGCCCTTTGATAACCCAACCGTTGCGTAAGCAGACACTGTTTCAAATAAAAAGTCGATGAACGGCATCTCTTCCACGATTGTCAAGATAAAAGACACTGAAATAATCAACAGCAGGCTCACCATCACGAGTGCCAATGCTTTGCGGATGGTTTGCTGGTGAATGCTTCTATTAAAAACAACCGTCTCGTTCTCGCCTTTTATGGCTGAAAATGACGATAATACCAATACGCCCAGCGTCGTTGTTTTTAGGCCGCCGGCTGTTGAACCGGGCGAACCTCCTATAAACATCAAAAGGATCAACAGGAAACTGGTGGCGTCACGCAAACCGGCAAACTGAGCTGAATAGAAGCCGGATGTACGCGTGTTGACTGATTGAAAAAAAGACTGACCGATTTTGGTTGCAATAGATTCTGTTGCAATGGTGTTCTTATTAGAATATTCGAGGACGAAAAATCCGAGTGCTCCAAGTAGAATCAAAACAGCTGATATCAGGAGGACGAGCTTTGAGTGAACTGATAATTTCTTAAAGCTTTTCTTGCGCAGTATCTCCTGACTGACCAGAAATCCAAGTCCGCCGATGACGATGAGCGCCATGATCACAACATTGACAATAGGATCGTATCTAAATGGATAAATGGAATCTCCAAGATTGTCAAATCCTGCATTACAAAAGGCAGATACAGACTGAAAAATGCTGTACCAAAGACCCTTGAAAATGCCATAGCGAGGAACAAATCTTGTGGCGAGAATCAAGGCGCCTATAGATTCAACTGAAAAAGAGAATAGTAGTATATATTTCAATAAACGCACTATGCCGGAATAGCTGCTGACGCTGAATTGTTCGCGCAGAAGCTGCCGATTCTTGAGATCAATCTTTTTACCTAAAATTAAAGGAAAGATTGTTGCAAGACTCATTATGCCGATTCCGCCGATCTGTATGAGGCATAAAATGATGATTTGACCTGTTAAATTCCAATATGAGGCTGTATTGACAACGGTCAAGCCTGTGACACAAGAAGCTGATGCCGATGTGAAGAGCGCATTGATAAAACCGATCGATTCACCGGATCGAGTGAATGAACCAAGATTCAACAGTAACCCGCCTGTCATAATCAAAATGAAAAATCCGATTAAGATGGCAAGAGGTGGGTTAAGTTTTACTTTGTTATAGGTCTTTACGATGATGTTATCTTTAAACATTGTGAGTTAAGTCGTTACACCTGAAATTGGCCGGCGTCTTCGTGTTTGCCAATCAATATTAATTCGTCAGAGGCATGTATTTTGAATTGAGACAGATTTGAAAAGTGTATTTTTTTGTTTCTCCGATAGGCAATAACATTCATATTGTATTTGTTGTAAAAATCCAGCTCTGACAAGCTCTTGTCGACCCAGTCGGATTGAGCTTTTATTTCCAAGAGCGCATACTCGCTGCTGGTGTGCAGATACTCAAGAACATTATTTCCGCTCAGACTTCGAGCTAACCTTTCACCCATATCAATCTCCGGAAAAATGACTTGATTAGCTCCAAGCTTTCGAAGAATCCTTGCTTGAGTATGAGAGTTAGCTTTGGCGATTATTTTTGGTACTTTATTGTCTTTTGCCGCTAATGTTGCCACGACAGATGCCTCTAGGTCGCCGCCGATACAAATAATTGCCACATCAAAGTTCGAAAGTCCTAAATCAGTAACGGCTTTCTCATCGACGAGATTGCATTGCACCGCCGCGGTCACGTCATTTGCTATTTCTTGTATGACTTCTTCATCTTTATCGACGATCATCACGTCGATATCCAGCTCGAATAATTTTCTTGCTACCGATGTTCCGAAGAGTCCCGCTCCAAGGACGATCACAGATAAATTGTTTTTCATGTTTCTTCTTTCCCGCTCTGTAAAAGGGCGCTACCGCTTGATCGATACAAGTAATATGCACCTTTGATTTTAATTGTCAAGACGCCAATGATAAATGAAGCTTTATTACTTGCTTATTAATCGTAATATAAAACTTTAGGAAATGACAACTCATCGGCTTGATTTGCTTTTTTTCATAAAAAAAGATAATATTAATCCAAATCGAAATACACAATCACCATTTCTCATTGCTGTCACCGTTATAAAGACAGATGAGAATTCGTAGTGAACAAGAATACACAAGCGTTTTACCGTGGGCGACGAAGGCGCCATGAGTTGCGTTGAGTGAGAAAGGAGGGAAAAGATCGTTCGGCTAAGACGTCGTTCTTAGATGTAACATGAAGATTCGTCGGCGAACACTCGATCGATTTCTCGTGATCATTGCCATGTTGCTTGTTGTCTCCGTGGCGGTGGTTTTATTGGCGCAACGCAGGAAAGATATTGATGCTCATCAAGGCGCTGTTCCCGATCAGGAAAATGTCAATCTCAACTATCTTGCTGAAGTGCTTTATGATCGCCATATGCCGTCTGATCAAATACCTCCCTCGACATCTGAATCATCACCGTCTACGACTCCATACGCAACAGTTGAATCGCAGTTGCCTCTCGAGGGTGTTGAAACCGAGCAACCTACGACAACACCTCCGACATCTGTCCCTGCTTCTCCCGTTAAAGAAGCACAACAGCAAACAACGCTTCCGGAAGGTTGGGAACCCTGTGATCTATTGATGTATTGCACGGCGGAGAGCGGCCTCTATATTCGACGTGAACCTTCAAAATCTGCCTCTATATCCGGTGTTCTGATTTATGGACGAGCGGTGAGAGTGTGTGCTTTGAGTGAAGAATGGGCTGCCTTTGACGATGTCGACGGCTCCAGATTATATCTATATCTTTCATATCTTTCGAAGAATCGCCCGCCTCCGACGACACAAAGCGCGCCGAAGGAAGTGTGGTCCAGTTGCGACAAGCTTTATTATGTCAATGCGCGAGCCGGTTTAAATCTGAGAAGCGCTCCGGATATGGAAGCATCTGTCATAAGAGCGGCACGCTGTGGTGAAGCGTTGCGCGTGGTCGCACAAAATCTCGAATGGTCCAAGATTATCCTTTCGGATGGAAAAACGGCATACGCGTTTTCTTTACATTTAACGGATGTGCCGCCAAAGACTGCTCCTACCACAACCAAGACCACAACGACGACCACAACCACAACAACTACAACGACAACAACCACGACTGTAAACGTCCATGAGGGATCGGTGCGGATGTATCCCTTCAACTACTTTATGAGAATAGGTGTGGTTCATTGGCAGGGGAAAAAGTTTGTCTACTATTCGCAACGTCAACTTCCGGGAGACGGCCTTAACATTCCCGGTCGACATGTCAATCAAGACGGCTACGTTGCCGACAAGGATGGCTATATCGTGTTGGCTGCCGATCTGAATTATCATTGTCGCGGCGATGTCATTACAACTCCCTTTGGTTACAGCGGCAAAATATACGACGCTTTCTATCCTGAGAACCCTCATTCATTTGATGTCTACGTTCGCTAGATCGGATTCGGGAGCGCCGAGTCTTGTCACGTTGTTAGAGGCCCACAAAATTGCCCCTAAACGTTCACTCGGCCAAGCATTTCTTAGTGATCAAGGGATGATTGACGCCATTGTCAAGGATCTTCTTTCATTTTCAACCGACTGCTTCATTGAAATAGGAACAGGCCCCGGCCTACTGACGTACGATCTCGCACAACACGCTTCTGCAGTTGTCTCGATTGAAATTGATAAGCGTTTTTTGCCGCTGCATAACGATCTTTTCAGTGATCTCAAAATGCCGCCCCTGATTCTCTACGAAGATGCACGTGACGTGGATGAGAAGCGCATATCGGATTTACTTTATCGTGACAATATTGAGAGCGCTAATTACACCATGCCGCCATATGTTCTGTTCGGAAATCTTCCTTATTATCTTACGACTGAGCTCATTATGTCCTCACTCACTCATTTTCCACAAATGCACCGCGCCTTCTTCATGATTCAACAAGATGTCACGGATCGACTCACTGCCTCACCCCGTTCAAAGCGCTATGGTCCTCTGGCGATCGCAAGCCAGCTTTTTGGCCATTGGAAAATTAGAAGAACGGTGTCAAGGCAATCCTTTTACCCCGTTCCGCGTGTCACGTCAAAACTTGTGGAATTGATTCCACATGATGATTTTGAAGCGCGTCAATTGGCCGGAAATCCTGCCTTTCATACGTTTCTTGTCGCGTTATTTCAATCAAGGCGAAAGACGATTTGCAACGCTCTTTCTGCCGCTCTGAAAACGACTGAGCGGGAAGCCCACCTGAATCGTGCGCTCTCCCTGTTTCTGGAACATAATAATCTGTCGTCTTCAGTACGTGCTGAATCTCTCAATCCATCGCATTTAGCTGAGCTATTTCAGCTTCTTCAACCATAGGATTGTGAAAATACGTTGTATTCAGTATCATATTCACATTGGTGGGAGGTGGTTATTTGAGTAATCGTGTCGAACGCGTTCGAGTGCGCATCGGAAAAATGACCTATCAATTGACAGCGACCGATGATCCGCAGAAGATGCGGGATATCGCAGCGACTGCCAATGCAATGATGGAGCAAGTCGCCAAACGTCAGCCGCAGCTCAACCAAATTTCTCAGGCGGTGCTCGCTCTGGTGAACGCTGTCGGAATGATGCAGGAAGCTCATGAAAAGAGGCAAGAGGCCTATGACTCACGTGATCTTGCGGAACGCACGTCAGAGGAAATTCGCGCGGAACTTACGCGATTGCGCGAACAGTTCTGGCAGATGAAAAAAGAACTCCTTTATTATCGCAATCTTTGTGAGATCTACGAGACGAAGTTGTCGGAGCGGTTGTTGTCTACAGACGACGAGGATACGTTTCGCAAGGCGCGCAAGAAGCGTCGAACTCGCCGCACAAAGATCGGTGACCTTCAGGTGACCATCGAAGATGCTATGAAGGAAAGTACTGATGACAAAATCTCCGATCATGATTTGGATGATGTCGATGTCACCAACGAGTGAACTTAACATAGGTTTTCCGGTCTTAGGATGATAGTGTTATATCAGAGAGTTGATAGGAAACATGACAGTTGATTATCTTTATTTTACGCTGGAAGATGGAGCAAAAGCTCCTGAAAGATCATCGGATGACGCGGCCGGCTACGATCTTTTTGCTTCCGAAGATGTTGCGATACGCCCATTAGAGACGGTGCTTGTTCCTACAGGTATCAGGATGGCTATGCCGCCCGGGATGGAGGCTCAGGTGCGCCCTAGGAGCGGTCTTTCGCTTCGCACGACACTTCGCATTGCCAATGCACCCGGCACGATCGACGCCGATTACCGAGGTATGGTGGGAATCATATGTCAGAATCTTCTCCCTTTAACTGATCCTGTCGCCGTACTGGTGAAATACCCTGAGCTTGCCAAAGACTTTTCCGCACATTACACAATGGTTTCGGCCGCAGACTACTTTGAGAGGGAAACTGGACAACCGTTGCCCCTTGGTTTGACGTCGCAAAAAATAGCTGTGGATCAAGCGGGCTATCCGCTTGGCACTTATTTTATTCGCAAGGGCGAGCGCATCGCTCAACTCGTCTTTACGCGCCCCGTATTTCCTTCTTGGAGAGAAACGTCAACACTTGAGGGGATAGGTCGTGATCGCGGAGGCGGTTTCGGTTCGACAGGTCTCTGACGTTTTCATTTTTTAACTCTGCATAATAGTTCTCCCGCAAGTTTTAATCCAGTAAGGATTCTTCAAAAAAGAGGATGCCGATTTCTTGACATCTTCTTAGAATCAAGCATAAAAATCGTCATCAAAAATCGTTATCTTTGGTGGCATCTTTGATCAAGCGACAGGAGTTACTTTTGTTTTGGAAACCATTCCTCAAGAAACTGAAAGAGTGCATTTTCATAGGCGGCGGGGTTTTGCAGATAAGCTGTTAAGAAACCTTTTCCGGGCGCCTCATAGAACAGTGTGCGATCGGAATGAAGTCGCAAGCGCTCATCGATCATGACTCGTGCTTCGCTGTATTCCAGTCGGCTGTCTTCCTTGTGAGCGGCGATCATGACCGGCAGCGTAGATGCGGTAAACAGTGTATAAAAATCGTCTACCGAGTAGGAGCGAAGTGAGAAACGCGCAACATACGGTACGGTCTTCGGCAACCAGAAAAACGCGCGGTACATCTGCGATTTTACGTCAGCGCGGAAAAATGCGTTGCTGCCGCGCGCGGGAGTGTCCAGAATGAGCCCGCTTACTTGTTCGTACAGTTTTCGATCTTCTTCTCTTTGACGAGCGGAGGCCGCCTCTTCGCTCTCAGCATCGGAAGGATCATGATCAGTATTGTCATTGATATCAGATTTTCCCGTTTCGTTCGGAAGGACGCGTGTTTCGGGGATACCCGGCAACAACTGTTGTCGCAAACGGTAGAGCGTGCGCATAATGGCTGTCGTACCGCTTCCAAAACCATATAAAATCATTGGCGCGTCACTCGATTTTGTTGCGGCCCACCTCATGACGGTGAGCAGATCTTCAGATTCTTCGTATCCGTATGAGGCGGTATCACCGGTCGATTCTCCGGAATGTCGAAAATCGAACGCGATCGTTTGAAAACCGTGCTGGCTAAATTTCTGGTAAAGGCGAGCGCTGTCCATTCCGTAAGGTAGGCGATTGCTGCCCTGATGATGTGCCACTATGATGGTGCCGCGAAGCGGTTTTTCAGCGTGAATCAGCCATCCGTTAATCATGATTCGATCCGGACCTGACACGAGACTTATAGGCTCAAACGTCCTGAATGCATTCGTCGCATAAGGCGGAATCGGTTCAATGTCATTTTTCATTAAGGCATTGGCGAGGTTTAGGCTTGAGATCGCGATAATAGCAAATACGACCAGCATTAAAACGGCTAATGCCAAAATCAATCGGCGCCACCGCTGTTTCGAAGATCGAGTTATCGAAGAATCCTTTTGACGCACGCGCAAGCTCGCTTTCCTTATTTTGATTCGATGATCATTGTCAGCCATTTATATAACAGTGTAAATGTGCTTCAATTTTATCGACTTTGTTTCATTATAATAACTCTCGTCCTAATTTCCGAGATGTTGATATTGTACGTCATGGCTATCGTTTCCTACAATTGGCGATGTGTTGATTTTCTCTTCATTGCCGATCTTTCTCTGGTGATGATACAATTCACTATTGAAACGCTTTTTACTTGATTGCATAAAAGTAAAGTGATTTAGAGGTAAGCATGAATCATGACAGTGAAATGATTGACAAGAGCAAGGACGACTCCGTAAAGCAAGACAATATCGCGTTATATCAAGAGACAAAAACGCGAGATATCAGAATTCTCGGTATAGAAACGTCCTGTGATGAAACAGCGGCGGCGGTTGTCGTCGACGGTGCGCGCGTGCTGTCGAATGTCGTCGCTTCACAGATTGATTTACACAGAGTATATGGCGGCGTCGTCCCTGAAATTGCGTCGCGCGAACACGTCAAGGCTATCCTTCCAGTAATTGACCGTGCCCTTCATCAGGCAGAAATGACACTTGCTGACTTAGATGGCATCGCAGTGACATTTGGTCCCGGACTTATCGGAGCGCTTCTCGTCGGTGTCGCTGCGGCCAAGGGTTTTACGGCAGTGACCGGTCTTCCACTTATTCCGATACACCACATTGAGGGGCATGTTGCCTCCGCTTACCTTGCAAATCCGGCTCTTCGTCCGCCTTTTCTCGCCCTTATCGTGTCAGGGGGTCACGCATCGATCATAGAAGTTCGTGACTGGGCGATGCCGTTTCGTGAAATTGCGCGCACGCGCGACGACGCGCCCGGTGAAGCATTTGACAAGATCGCACGTGTGCTCGGATTGTCGTATCCCGGCGGTCCGGCGATTGAGAAGGCCGCTCAAGGCGGAAGAGATGACGCGCTTCATTTTCCCGAAGCCTCATTTGAGGATTCGTTCGATTTCTCATTCAGCGGCGTCAAGACGGCAGCGATCAACGCGTATCGACGGATAGAACGTCAGGCTGAGCGCGAGGGAAGAGCGTGGCCAAGGGACCTTACTCTCCAAGATTTTGCCGCGTCTTTCCAGAAAGCGATTGTCAACACTTTGGTAAGTCATACGGAGCGTGCGCTCGATGCTACGGGATATAAGACACTTGTCATCGGCGGCGGCGTATCGGCAAATCGCTGTCTTCGCGACAACATAGAAGAGATGGCAAAGGAAAGGGTGATTGCGTTGACCATTCCTCCTTTGACTTATTGCACTGACAATGCCGCGATGATAGCTTCTGCCGGATATTTTGCGTGGCGCGCAGGTCGGCGTGCTGGTTCCGATCTCGACGCGACAGCGATGGCAAATTTAGAAGATATCAACGATTTCTTGACAAATATTAATTTGTAATGCATTCTTTCACATCACAGGTCGTAATGGTTGAGGGCTATAAAGAAGATGTCGGGTCGCAAAGAGAAGCAAACAAGAAAAATCACGGAAAATCGTAAAGCCTATCACGATTATCATATATTGAAGCGCCTTGAAGTCGGTATCGTACTCAAGGGCACTGAAGTCAAGTCGATTCGAGAAGGACATTTCAGTCTTGGGGAAGCGTACGTTGTCGTGCGAGACGGCGAGCTCTACCTCGTTGGCGCGCACATCAGTCCTTACAAGGAAGGCAATCGCTTCAATCCTGATCCGACACGAGACCGTAAATTGCTCGCGCACCGCCATGAAATTGAGTCGCTTGAAATTGCAGTACAACAAAAAGGTATGACCTTAGTGCCTCTCAAAGCCTATTTTTCACGAGGGCGCGTTAAGCTTGAAATCGGTTTGGCTCGAGGAAAGAAACAATACGACAAACGGGAAGCCGTTCGAGAGCGGGATACAGACCGTGAAATGCGCCGACAAGTCAAGAATTTCCTCCGTTGATTTCTTAATCGCGTGTATTCTTTTTGAAATCGTATAATCGCACAGATCAAATGCAGATCGTTCTGTGACATGTTATAATAAAAAGCACTTGGGAGTGTACTGGTTTCGACGGGGTTGTTGAGACCGGGAAAGCGGGTAGAGGATTCTCGTTGGCCTCTTTAAAAAACGAGAGACCTTTTAATTGCCGACAAACCGGCTCTTGCAGCGGCGTAACCGTTGCCGTCCTTGCGGTAAATCTGATAGCCGCATTGTGACGTCAGTATCAGACCTTTCCTCGGTGGCAGGTTAAACGAGGTAACAGACGGGCACCTGCCTCGACGTCCGATCTGTAACAGAGGCTACCTGACCGGTAAGATTGCTCGTGATCGCGCCGAGAAGGAAACAATTAGTCGCGAGCTGCACCCGGAGATGTCCCGGAAGATGCGATTTCGGACATGGGTTCGATTCCCATCACTTCCACCACAAATAGTCCTAAAACGCCGTCATACCAGGTGTTTTTGGACTATTTTATGCTTAAAAAAATGAATTGCACCTTATAGATTGGACACGAGTTGTTACACATTCCGTATCCGGATCAAAATGGAGAGTTGTCGAACACTCTGACCAAAAAAAGTAGTAGATTTTGATAGAAAGTCTACTACCTTTTTTATGAGACATAATTGATTGATTTTAAGAAATTTTATATCTTCGCGACTATATGGACATTATACCGGGCCAGCATCGCTCCCGTCGGTACGCATGGCCCATACCCTGTAATCATCAGCTTTGTTGATAAAGAATATCCAATCGCCGGCAACATTGATGTCGCTGACACCTTCCTCAAGCTCAAGCAAGTCCGTCATCGTACCGTCCAGCGTGATCTTGCATATAAATTTGCGGTCATTTTTGCCGTACCATCCGTAGATTGCATCCGGCGTAACATTGATACTGTTGAGCGTGATATCTATACTCAGAGTCAGAGCCTC
>JAAZKK010000042.1 GCA_012799825.1 Clostridiaceae bacterium
ACTGTTACTCGCTCAAAATCATCCCATGCATCTAAAGGCACAGTTGCATCTATACCAAGCTTTGTTGTGTGGATTCCATGCTTGTCACGCCCAAACCCGGCAGTATGCGGAACTACCAACAGCCCTGTATCGGCGTTCAGCCGTGTTGATAATGCCCAAAAAATATCACTCAGATCAAATACATCGACATCGTGATCAACGATAATGCAAGTTTTTAAGAACGAGAAAGAACCAAAAGCGGCCATGAGTGCATTTTTTGCTATGTAATCTATTTGTTTGCGAATGGCAATAACGCATGTCAGATAATTTCCGCAAAGCATAATATTGATGCCTGTAACCTCTATATTCATTGACTCAAGTTGTTTTTTTATCTGAGCCTCTCGTGAAGAACCTAATAGAGTTACATCATCCGTTGATCCGGCTGCAATAACTTGGATCATAGGATTTTTTCGCATCGTAACACATTCTATATGGAAGACATGATTCTTCATCTCCTCTATGTAGTAGCCTTGAAAATCGCCAAAAGGGCCCTCTTCTTCAAGTTCGCTTGGGAATAATTTTCCCTCGAGCACAACTTCCGCGAATGCAGGTACTTCCACATCAATTGATTTGCATTTTACGATTTCAATTGGTTTTTGCCTGAGGGCACCTGCAATATCAAGCTCATCCACATCGCGCGGTGGACCACAGGCTGCAGACAACAAACACACTGGATGACTGCCAATGACTACGGCAACCTCCAAGGGCTGGTTAAGACGTACAGCCTTTCTATAATAAGTTTCTAAATCCTGAGTGGGTGACATACGCAAACCTGTTTTATCTGCGCCTTTTAACTGCAATCTATTGAATGACAAATTTCTGATTCCTGTTTCCGGGTCTTTAGCGATAATGACTCCCGCTGTTATGTATCGTCCTACATCACGTTGTGAATGTGTTAAAAACGGAAAATCGCGAATATCAAATTCTCCCTTTTTTAAGACAACTTCTTGCACTGGAGCATCATCTACATAAACCGGCGAGATGCGCTGTTCCATCCTGTCTTTGAACACATCAACAACTTCTTCAATTGAACATCCGAAATAGGCAGCCAAAAAATCGCGTTTACCAAACACATTACTAAATAAAGGGTATTCATAGTCTTTTATATTCTCATATATGATAGCGTTCCCCTTTTTTTCTTGTAATTTAAGATGTTTAGGTATGGCTTCAAGTGTTATTTCATCTTTATATCGATCTAGAAAACCACGCTCTTCTAAAAAATCAAAGTAACCTCTTATATCAATAATCACGAGTTAACACCTCCCAGCATTACTCTCTTCAAGACAAGCGAGAAAACGATATCCGTTATTCCCGCCAACCTCACCAGTTGCACCATCTATGACTCTTATGAATTCTCCATGTTCATTAGTAATCCGCACCAACCAAAAAGGTTTATAGATCACTAAATATTCGATTGGTGATAATTCCACAGAACTTCTCGTCCAAAAGGCGTGACGGATTGACAAAGAATGACTTTCTCGTATACTCCGCCCGCCTTTTGACCAAGCTTGTTCAAAATTCAATAGTGGCTCCAAAATAGTTACACCACTACTATTCTCATCAGTAATACTATCTTCGAAAGAATCAATATTGAATAATCCGAGATCTGCACTTGCATAAAAGCCTTTTAGTGCATCGACACTAATTAGTTTTTCTCTGAAATGAATACCAAATAGCTTGCTAGACGCTGTGCCACGGACACGTATTACGTAAAACGGAACATAATATAGATCGTACTGAAACATGTCTTTAACATCTTTTACTTTACTTTTGCGACTCAACTGTAAAATCTGATCGTCAATCATGTTCCGTCTCACAACAAGCTTTGAGTACTTAATTCCATGATATATCGCACTTGCTTTGTCCATGATGTTCCTTCTCGTTCATCAAACATCATTTAGCAGTAATCACTACGACTCTTTAAATACCCTAAACAACGTTTCAACTTCCTCAACGTTATCGCGACTTTTCTGGGTCATTAAACTGATCACGATAAAAAGTAATGGAGCAGCTATCATTGCTATCAACAGAGCAGGTAAACCTGGTTCACCGATAAAACTCCATACAGGGATAAAGACTGCACCTACAAGCATTGCTGCTAATGCTCCCTGTTTTGTAGCTTTCTTCCAGTAGATGAGTCCGAGCATTGGCATAAGGAAAGTTAAAGCAATCATTGTGAATGCAAAGACTATTATATGGAAGATAATAGCAGGCGGATTTAAAGCAATTGCCAGAGAAACAGCCAATACGAGTAAAGTTGCAAGACGATCATACATGACCGGCTTTTTATCGTATACCTTTGGCGCATAAGTTTTTAAGATATCACGGCTGATCGACGCTCCAACTACTAAGAACAAATTGCTCGCTGTAGACATAATGGCAGAAAGTACTCCAGCAATGAAGATTCCCGCTAGTACCGGTGGAAGTACACTTAAAGCAAGCGTTGGAATAACATTGTCTGGATTCTCAATACCCGGAACAACAGCATTAGCCATCATGCCTGCCGGGACTAGCGTCCAATAGCAAATGAATGAGAAAAAGGCACTAATAATCATTGCCATTTTTCCTACACTTTTATTTTTCATAGCAAACAACGCAACCGTTTGCTGTGGTAGCGCTAAGCCAATTGTAAGCGCGACAATTAACATTGCGATGATTGTTGACATGGGAAGTATGCCCCCACCTGTCATCGTTAAAGTGTGCGGACCTACTTCTCTGGCCATATAATCATTTATCGCAGGAAACATTCCACTTAATGTGAATTTTCCATTGAAAAAGGCAATATTGGTTGCGACAAAAAGGATTATAGATCCTCCAACCATCAAAACTCCTTGAGCAACATTAGCGAAAGCATTACCTAAATAGCCACCAAGAAGACTATAAACTGCAATAATACCTAAACCAATCAAAACTCCGTGAGTATATTTGAGATTAAGAAGTGCAGAAAATACTTCACCCATCGCCTTTAATTGAGCAATAATACTGCCGGTGAGACCAATAATAATAGCAATAGATCCGACAGTTTTGAGTGCTGGCGATTTATAGTGGCGCTCTAACAAATCGGGTACTGTAATTGAATCATAATGGTCACATGCCACTTTTACTCTTTGTCCAAATACGCGAAAAGAGAAAAAATACCCCAATGGACCAAGAAAACCTTGGTTATAAGTGACATAACCAAATTTATATCCCAGTCCAGGAACGCCGACCATCATACTGCCACTTTCAAACGTTGACGCAAAACGGAAAGCAGTCAATACCGGACCTGCGCTCTTACCCCCCAGATAATAATCGGTCGAACTTTTTATCCTCTTACTTGCGATATAACCGATCAAAACTAACAAAGCATTGTACCCAAATACAATAATAAAGATTGTTGTCATAGTACTTGTTCCTTCCATTGACCAAATCAATAATTTCAGTGATTCTTAAACGTTCATTTTAAGATGACCTTTAATAAACGACTAAGGATACATCTAAACAACTATTGCCGCTGACATTTTGACAGGTTATTCGTTATTCAAATGCTCTTTTTTCTTTTCCTTCTTGTTATCCGAAATCAACCAATAAATGGCATAAACAACTGTGAACACAAAAGTGCCCCACGGTAACAAAAAGTAGTACATCCAAGTACCTATTTCCATTCCCCACATTATTCAGGTCTCCTTTCACCTCATTAATTCTTTTACATTTTCTCTCACTACCAGTTTGTAACTCATTTTTTAACAGCATCCCTCCCTCCATAGTTATTCATGTTCATTAACAAAATGCTTCACCTTCAAGACCACAAACAGCAACTATTTTCCCTGACGTAACGACAGGGTTTTCAATAACACCAATAAGAAGTAAATCCTGTGGAGCCAAAATGCTCTCTAAGTGATTGCCATAGAAATCTACGATCTCAACGATGGTTTCACCCTGTTTGACTTGCTCTCCAACAATAGCTTTGGGCAATGCCAATCCGCCACGCTTTGAACACGGAAAGCATCGTTTTGGAAACAAGATCTGCTCTTTGGCTTGAAAAACATCTCCATCGATCATTCCAAAGTATCGAAGATTATTCAACAAACCGTCTATAGTGATTTCTACGATGTCCCACAAAATTCTATTTCCTGCACCCATTTCAGCCATGATTGCAGGTATTCCATTTAATACAGATTGAATATCAAGCGCACCATTCGTATTGCCAGGCAATTCACCGGTTGCTGTAGTTAAATCGACGAAGCAATTCAGCACAAATCCCATATTTTTCGCAAGTGCTCTTGATTGCTGATTAATGTGGTTCGGGACATTCGCAAGAGATTTATGAATAGTATAAGGTGCGGCATCCACACCTCCTAGGGCATGTAGATCAACAAGAAAATCTGCATGTTCACGCACTTCCTTAAAAAAATGATAGGCCATCTGTTCGGTGAGCCATCCATCAGGATTGCCTGGAAAGTGCATATCCATATCCATATGATCTTCGCGTGTCACTTTCTGAATTGCTCTAACAGCCAAAGGATTACAAACAGGAGTCGCTACTATCGTGCCCCTAAGGTTTTCTACATCAATGATTTCGAAAAGCTTGTGTATAGCAAAAATTCCTGAAACTTCTTCACCATGCACCCCTGCGTTAATCCAGAATGTAGGACCTTCTTTTTTACCTGATGCAACCAATAACGGCACTTTAACTTCAGCATTATCAGCCGTATATCCTGTTAAAATGTAACCTTGCTGTACTTGACCTGAAATTACGTCTATATTTCCTATTCTCATACTCACCTCCGACATACAAACGATATAATCCTAATAATGTAATGCTTGATGCATCACGCCTTATAGGATATTTAAACAAAACAATTAGAATATGTCAACAATCATAAAAATATTTAGCTGGTTTTACAAGAAAAGATTGAATCGAAAGATATTATTATTTGTGGATTGTTAATTAATGCCAATGACTTTCGTTAAAAAGGAGATCATTAACCTCTATAATGATTAATTTCGCTGAATTGATTTGTCTTCCTGCTATGATATTGCTACTTGCGTAGTTCGTGATACTTCAATTTCCTTTTCTAAACAAATGTGTACGAAATCTCACTCCTGATAAGATATCTTTTCATCTGGTTCCTTCAAATACTTTAACCAAAAACCCTCTTGACATGGCTGGTTTACCCGTGTAAACTCAAGCTATAGTTTACTCAAGTAAACCTGAGGGTAACTTTGTTAGATGATGAGTCAAGTGGAAGGCTTTGCTATAAGGTCACAAGGATTAGCGTTGACGTGTTTTTTGCTCATCGAGTATAACCTTTGATGCTGAACGGAAGAGCAGCCATGAGCGCCCTCTTTATGAAAACACTCAACTTGGGTATTACGGGAAGCTTTTTGATTGCAGATTGCCTCACAGAACGATCACAGCGTGTCCTCTTGCCTTTGGAGAAGTGGAGGTGAAAGAGTGAAAAGTATATTTAATTACAAAAAGCCGACTTTTTGGATTATCGTTGCGGCAGTTATAGTCTGCATCGTCGTAGCCGTGTGCTTTTTATCGACACCGAAGTCGCCATCTACACCTTCGACGTCCGAGACGTCACCCGGATCATCGACGCTGAATTCGCCTCCCATATCGTTTGACAGCATGAAAATTATATGGGCGACGGCATTAGATTTACGTCCGGACATTCCTACCAATCGTTACTTAACCGAAGATCTGACAGAAGACGCACTAAAGGAATTAGCGTCTCGTTTAACAACGCTGAAATTCAACGAGAAAGACGATACGCTAACCCAACGCACACCTTCACATACGATCACGATTTACGCAGATAAAACGGGACTATTTGCGATCGCAGGCTATGACGATGATGAAACGACGGCCCTTGTTTACGACGGTGCCCTTTATCGCATTGATGATACAGCGTTCTCTGAATACTTAAGCAGTATCTGCTCCGACCAAACTCCGCTAAATGTTTTAGAACAGCTTAAGGCCTATTTCCCTGAATATTTCGATCTTCCAACCGATCAAGGATTTGAGGTTTACATCTGGCAGACGGGGCATTTAAGCTATTCATGCACATTGACGGCGGCGACCGGCCGTGATAAGACATCTGAGGAACTCAGCAAGTTAAAAGGTGTGAGCATCATTGCGATGAAAATGATACTCTCAACTTATGAATATGATCTTCCTGCGGAAGACATAAACATTATCCCATTCCGATATCATCCTATATCGAGCCTTTGGTATAACATTGACGATAGCGACATCAAATTGTTGAAAAACATGTTATTTACGAAAGAAAATCTGCGCACGAACGTTACAAGAGCATACATTGGTTCAAATAGCAATAAAAATAAAAATTACATAAAATGCCTAAATGGCCACTTTATAAATCAAGATGGATGGCGGTCACCTCATCTTCCGGTCTATAAATTCGACACGAAAGACGAGTTCGATCAGTTTAAATCAGCCATCAGCGATACATACTTATTGGATTATAGCTACAATTATGATGAGATACCTTCCTTCAATGAGGTCACCGCGAAATACGATGACAATTTCTTTGCCGAAAACACCCTTTTACTTTCTTACATATGGTCAGACAGCGGCTCATATCGCTATGACGTCTACGATATCGACTACGATCCGTTGTCATTTTGCATGTACGTCGCACGTACAAATAATCCCTCTATTGCTACAGATGACTCGGTGAGCTGGTACATTATGCTCGAAATGAGTGATGCAGATATAAGGAATTGCAAAAGCTTTGACGCTCAAAGAATAGAGAATCCTGAAATACCGGACTTTTTCCCGCTCGGTTATCATGACGCCGAAATTTACACAGGCTTCTGTAACATATATGCAGATCTTCCGGGAGAAAAGAAGGAACTTGATCGTATTTGTGACTCTACCGAGGGAGGCATTAATCCTCGGCAAATGGCGATCGCAGTCGGCATCCTTCCTCAAAATGCCCCGCGGCTTGAACTGAAGCGGGTGAAAAGGATATGCTCCAAGCTGTCAAGCGACCAATACTCTGACGTCTCAGTCTTTGAGATAGCGGTTGCCGACAAGTTCGATTTCTTTGTGGGAGGACCCGATTTTTACGAAGACGGAGGAAGCGGTGTAACACGGCGTGAATATTACATTAATGATGCAGGAACAGAACTCATAAAACTTGAAGGACCTCTAGTCATATACATTAATAAATCGATGGACGAACATATCATTTTGTTTAAATGGAGTGATGAGCACTAAATCAAGTTTGCTCTGGCAGATCAGCGGGAGGCTTTTTTATGTTTGATATCGAACTCGGTGCAGTACAAGCACAATTTGCAGATATCGTGTGGGCGAATGAGCCGATAATGTCCGGCGATCTCGTCAAAATATGCAAGAACGCGTTGAAGTGGAAAAAATCGACGACTTACACCGTTCTTCGCAGACTGTGTGAGAAAGGCCTTCTTCAAAACGAGAACGGCATCGTCACATCCTTGATTCCGCGCGAAGAGTTTTATTCCGTCAAAAGCAAACAGATTGTCGAAGAGTCATTCGACGGCTCTCTTCCCGCTTTCATCGCCGCTTTTATATCACAAAAAAATCTTACAGCCGAAGAAGTCGATGAGATACAGGACATGATTGACACCTTTAAAAAGGATCAATCATAGGCAGATCAACAGAAAAACCCGTTGAGGAGACGTTTCGAGCACAGCAGGCTAACCGAAGAAAATAGACAAACAAAGATAGGCTGCAATGATTAACGTTTGCAGTGGTATTTTCTAGTCTTTGAGACTAGCCTTCGAAGCAGAAAGGATGAACAGCCATGAGCGCCCTCTTCATGAAAGTAGTCAACCTGAGCATAACGGGAAGCTGGTTGATTCTCGCCGTCTTTCTCGTGCGATATCTTTTGAAAAAGGCACCAAAATGGACTGTCTTATTGCTTTGGGCTCTGGTAGCCGTTCGCCTTATCTTACCGTTTTCGTTTGAAAGTGCTTTTAGTCTGGTTCCGAAGAATGAAACGATCGTTCCATCCGTAGCGAATGTAACGCGTATAATTACGGCACAAAAACCGGTGATCGAGGCCACTGTGCAAAAACCGGCAATTGACAACATCGTGCAAAAGCCTGCGATCGATGCCGCCGTGGAAAAACCGACAATCGACGCCTCCGTGGAAAAGCCTCCGATTGACGCCGCCGTTATACCCGCCAATGATGTGGTCCGTCCGGTCATAGAACAGCGTTTAACAATTGACACCGTATCAGCTGCAACTACAACGCCTGAACAATCCGTCATTTCCTACCTTGCCTTCCTTTGGATCATTGGCATCGTTGTCATGCTCGCCTATGCGATCATCAGTTATCTCCGCTTGAAGAAAAGTGTCGAACCGTCGATTGAGATTCGTGATCGCATTCTGGCAAGCGATGACGTCAAATCGCCGTTCATTCTCGGCATGCTAAGACCTCGCATTTATGTGCCCTCATCGATGAGCGGCCAAACGTTAGAGTATGTCATTTCCCATGAAATGGCTCATATCAAACGCGGTGACCATTGCTGGAAACCTTTGGGATATCTGTTGTTGTCTGTTTATTGGTTTAACCCTCTTTGCTGGTTGGCTTATCTATTACTTTGCAGAGATATCGAAATGGCGTGCGATGAAAAAGTTATACGCGGGATGGATAATAAGTCCAAAGCGGCCTATTCTGAAGCACTTCTAAGCTGCAGCATGCCGCGAAGAGCGATCACAGCATGTCCTCTTGCTTTTGGAGAAGTGGGTGTAAAAGAAAGGGTGAAAAGTGTATTTAATTATAAAAAGCCGGCCTTTTGGATCATCATTGTGGCGATTATAGCTTGCATAGTTGTAGCCGTGTGCTTCTTGTCGACACCGAAGTCCTCCCCTACACCATCGACATCTGAATCGTCACCTGAATCGTCACCTGAATCATCGACGTCTGAATCGTCCGCTGGATCACTAACGCCGAAGTCGCCACCCATGTCGTTTGACAATATGAAGATTGTATGGGCGACGGCATCGGATTCCCGTCCGGATATACCCACTACACGCTACTTGTCGGAAGACGCATTCGACGAATTGACGTCTCAATTAGCGACGCTAAAATTTTATGAGAGTGATCCTACGCTAAAACAACGCACGCCGTCACATACACTAACCATATATACAGAAGAAACGGGTTTGTTTGCGATCGCAGGCTATGACGATGGAAAAACGACGGCTCTTGTCCATGATGGTGCTCTTTACCGCATCAATGATGACGCGTTCTCTGAATACTTAGGCGGCACCTGTTCCAGCCAATCTTCACCGTACGAGTTAGATCAACTTAATGCCTACTTCCCTGAATATTTCAATCTTCAAACCAGTAAAGGACTTGAGGTCTATGTATGGCAGACAGGGCCTTCCAGCTATTCTTGCTCCGTGATGCCGGGAACCAACCGTATTAAGATACCTGAGGAGCTCTGCAAGTTGAAAGGCGTGACCATCGCCGAGATGAAGATGATCCTTTCAACTTACGATCTACCCGCGGAGGAGATTTTCATCTGCCCGTTCCACGATCATCCCATTTCGAGCCTTTGGTATAACATCGACGAAGGTGACCTCAAGATGTTGAAGGAAATGTTCTTCACGCAAAAAACGATACGCGCAAACGTTGCCCATGCAGCCTATGGTCTAAAACACCAATTGTACGGCGATCGAATTTACGAAAAGAGCCTGAATGCCCATCTTCTAAGAAAAGACGATAAGTCACATCTACCGGTTTTTAGATTCGATACGAAAGAAGAACTCGACTATTTTAAGGTAACCTTCTGCGACATCTTCGCAATGGACGATAGCGACTTTAAAGAATATCCCTCCTTCAACGAGGCTACTCTGAAATACGATGACCGTTTCTTTGCCGACAACACTCTTATGTTGTCCTATATAGAGGCATGCAGCTCATATCGCTACGGCGTCCACGATGTCGACTACGACCCGTCGTCATTTTGTATGTACGTCACAGAAACAAATCGACCGAAAGACTTGGATCATCATATCGAAAGAGGTTGGTTCCTTCTGGTCGAAATGAAAGATACGGATATAAAGAATTGTAAAAGTTTTGACGCACAATACTTCATGCATCCTGAATTGCCGGCCGTTTACCCCATCAATTATCATGTAGCCAAAGATTTTATAAGTTCCTATTACGCACAAGCATGGCCAGAGGAGAAGAAGGAATTGGATCGTATTTGCGCTTCTACGATCGGAGGCATTAATCCTCGACAGATGGCGATCGCGCACGGTCGTCTTAACCCGGAAGCGCCGCGTCTTAGACTGAAGCGGGTGAAACAGATATGCTCCGAGCTGTCGAGCGATCAGTACGTCAACGCCTCAGAGTTTGAGAGAGCGGTCGCCGAGATGTTCGATGATTTTTGTGCGGGACCCGATTTTTACGGAGACGGAGAAACCGGTGTAACACGGCGTGAATATTATCTCAATGACGAGGGAACAGAATATATAAAACTTGAAGGACCTCTTGTCATATACGTTAATAAAACAACGGACGAACAAAAAATCATGTTTGAATGGAGTGATAAGTAATGAGGAAGATTTACTTCCGCTTGTCAAAAGCTTAAGAGACACTCACCATATTTTCAGTTTACGTGGTTCAATTGCCTTCCACCCTGGATATACCTACTTAACATCGCGCCGCGTTCGGGGAGCCGCCCCCCCGGGGGCGGCTCCCCGAACATTACCAAGTAAGACAAATGTGCGAATGATCCTTGACATTGCCGGAACATATTCCTTCCGATCAAAAATCTTCAGCGAAAGAATAAAATTAAATAATTATGTTTGCGTTGCCCAATAAATTTTACATAAAGAAGACTTTATCAATTTTGCAGCTATGCTAGAGTATTTTTCAGAAGGCATGCCCGTACGTTTGTATATAGAACAGGACAATTTGATTAGTGGAGAGATATTTTCTATTGTAGAAGAGTATATTTTCTAAATAGGCGAAAGATATAGAACAGACAATGTAATGTTTGTTTAAGGAGAAACAACATGGACGATCGACAAGGTAATAGAATCGGCATACTGACCAGCGGAGGCGATGCTCCCGGGATGAATGGTGTCATTCGCGCCGTAACAAGATCCGGCATCAA
>JAAZKK010000111.1 GCA_012799825.1 Clostridiaceae bacterium
AGGATGACTGAGGAAGGCGGGGGATAACGAGGCAGGGCGGGAGGAGAGGCGGCGGGGCAAGGCAGAGAATGACGGGCTAATGTGGCGGAATGACGGAGTAAAGCGGCTGATTTCCAGTTATTTAAAATTAATTGAAAAATTGACCTTCGGGGGTGAAGAGGGGAAAAGCGGCTGAATTATACGGATGATTAAGAAAAGTTGAAAAATTGACCTCGGTGGGTGGAGCGAGATGAGGCGGGCAGGATTTTTGAGGGAGTGGTGGGGGGATGGCGAGTCTTTTAATGGTACTTCTATGAGCGCGCTCTAGAGATTATATTTTCTATTTGTTGCAGGACTGTCTTTTTTCACTGGAATTGCAATCTCAAAGAGGATGACAAATAGTTTTGATTTAAGAAGTCTTCGACACGTCTCTTTGGCGGATGCTCTTCAATTACATTAATTGCATTGCTGTGAAGTGATTGTCCAGTGCTTGGCGCCAGGACTTTTATTCCTCTTTAGCAGCAACCTCATCGATTTCATCAGTCAGGGGGATCATTTGGAGAAAGCCGAAATCGGGATGGCGGAGTCGATCGCTAGGCGCAGCCTGTTGCTGAGATATCAGTTCCGTCGTTTGGCTTTCAAGCACATCAATATAGTGGACAATCGTTGCAGCCACGGTGGTCGGACGATCACCGTAAGCCCCGTGATGACCCGCAATGACGGACTGGACTTGGCGATAAAATTCCTCGTCATAACACGAGATAACCTTGTCTTTGAGATGACTCAAAAACTCGATGCCGCGGACACGATGGTTTGCATACCAATATTCTGAAGTGGCAAGGTCTCGATATTCAAATACTTTTCCAATATCGTGCATGATGATGGAATATGTGAGAAGATCAGCGCTTTCTACGAGCGACGGATTATTGTCCAAGAGAGCGGAGAGGATGCGGAGCATTTTTATCGTGTGGTTGGCCAACCCTCCGACGATGTTGTCGTGATGTTTGATTGCAGCGCCTTCGACCATAAAACGGTCTTCCAAGTCTTCGTGCCGAAGTGTATAGTCAACTAGTTTCCAGCACTTTTCAGACGTTCCGCGCTGCGTCAGTTCGGCAGCGACATCCGCAAGCATTTCTTCTAGTTTGTATCTCGGAATGCCGGCCAAGAAGTCATCCTGTGTAATTGTTGTGCCGGGATAAATATCAACGTCCGTAACGGTGAGATAGGCTCCGTGAAACTCGGAGCCGACCGTTTCGACGACATAAATCCCCGTTCCATACTCGAGAATGATGTCATAAACGTCACTTTCCCAGACTTTAAAGGGGTAATCTTTCTCCTTGAGATGAAAAAATCCATTCATGTAATCATTGCGTTTACCTGAGCGCATTTCCGGTTTATCTTTAATGTAGGCAAGGCCACGCGCGCGGTTGCCTTTTTCTATAGCTTTTTTCAAATCGAGAATGTCATTCATGGCGATACTCCTTGCACACCATTTTACACAACTTCATGAAAAATCGCTGTCGAATATTTAATTTGGAAGCAAAGATGTCCTTTTTTATAAAAACAACTGCTTTTACATCAGGGGGGGATTAAGCGAGTTACGAGCGAGCGGCTAATCACTAGGAGGGTTTTCGAGTTTCGAACGAGTGACTAATCATCAGGAGGTTTTAGAGGGTTTCGAACGAGTGTCTGGTCATCGGGCGGCCTTAGAGTGTTACGAGCATACGTCTGATTATCAGGAGATCTTAGAGTGTTGCGAGCGAGCATCTGATCATCAGGAGGATTTAGAGAGTTACGAACGAGCGTTCAACCGTCATGAGGCTTCACGAGTAGGCGTCTCAATATCACGGTGTCTTGTGATTGCGACTTGTCGACGGAACCAAACGGTGTTTTGCTATGTTGCTTTGCAACCTTCCTTCTTAAAACTGATGTAGTCCTGCGACCTATCGGCAGTAAAGTGATGTGGGTCTGTGACCTGTTGGCGATAAAACTATGTAGTCCTGCGACCTATCGGCGGTAAACCGATGTAGTCCGACGGCCTGTTGGCAAAAACTCAAAAATAGAAAAATCTAACAATGTGAACATTTAATTGCTTGAGACATACGGCTTGTTTGACAAACGATCACCAAATGATAGAATTGAGTAAACGTTTGCAGATGAGTGTGCACAATTGGTTACCCTGTTCGATATTGCTCAAATTGCCGGAGTTTCTTGCTCAACCGTATCGCGTGCTCTTGGAGATTTTAAGGGCACGAATGCTGATGTGCGCAAAAGAATTCACAAAATTGCAAAAGAGCTCGGATATGATCGTAACGGTCTTGCTCGCAGCCTAGTTACACGTCAGACAAAAACGATTGGGCTGCTTCTTCCTGATCTGACGAATCCCTTTTTCATTGCGATATTATCCGCGATGGAAACCATTGCAAATGAAGCAGGATATTCCGTTCTTATTTCCTGCTCATTTTGGGATCAAAAAACGGAGCAAGAAGAGTTAAATGTGCTGCTTGAATCAAGAGTCGACGGGATTTTCTTTTATCCGTGTGCAAGACTGGAAAAAGGAAAGGTGGCAAATATCCGTGTTCCGCTTGTGGTGAGTGGGCAGCAATCATCCCGCTTTCCGGAAATTAGTTTTGTAAACATTGATCATCATCGTAGCCTTGTTCTGTCTGTGCATCATCTTGTTGAGTGTGGATATAAGAAAATTGCTTATTTTGGGGGGAATGCGCATTCTCCGACTGCACATGTTCGGCTTAATGCGTTTAAAGATGCTGTTAGAAATCAAAAAATGCCCATGTCAGATATAGAAATCAGCGAGGGAGAGTATTCTATAAAGAGCGGTTATGACCGCGGGTTGAATACACTGGATTCCAAATCTCCGCCGGACGGCATTATCTGTGGAGATGACCTTATTGCTCTAGGGGTAATGCAGGCGGCCTCGGAACTTGGAATTACAGTTCCTGACGATCTGGGCATCATTGGTTATGACGATGTGTTGTATGCTGCGCTTCCTCAAATTATGCTCACAACCATTCGTGTTCCGTGTGAAGAGATTGGTTCAGTCGGAATGAAGCTTTTGTTACGATTGATGAGTGGAACCAAAAAAAAGCTCGGAATGCAGGTGTTGCTATTTCCGGAACTTGTGATTCGCAACACAACCAGTTTGAACCATATAGACATAAGCAATGAATAACAAAACGTGATAGTGATGAGATGATTAAGTCTTAAAAACATGCGTTTCACGACTAGCAACATCGTTAATGGTAAAAATTCAGTAACGACAAGCAAGATAACAAGGTGATTAAGAAGAATAGAGCTAGTATCGATCATCATATTTCTAACAGCAACGGAACAATAAATGGCAAGCAGTATTAACAAATAAACAGATAAAAGGAAAGATAGAGAAGATGAAAAACAGTCATTCGTTGCATTTTAAGACAACATCGACAACAAACTAGACAACTAAACAACTAAAAGACAGCAACAACTAAACAACTAAAAGACAACAGCAGCTAAAAAGTGAATAAACACAATAAATCATGACATTTCTAACTACGTCGATCGTCGATATTGTCGACATTAAGTTAATAAAGAGAAGGAGAAACAAAGATGTATTTTAACAAGAAGACTGTCCGCGGTTATAACAGCTATCTAAAACTCGACGAGAACAATGGCGAGAATACTTTTATGGATGTGGGACTTCTTGTTTTAGGAACCGGTGACGAGTACACCTTCGAGGAACCTGACAAGGAGACGGCGGTGCATCTGATATGCGGTGAAGCTATGATTCAGTTTGACGATGTGGAAGAGAAAATCACTCGTCCGAATCCTTTTGATTACGCACCGTACTGTCTGCTCTTACCTAAGGGGAAACAAGCTAGGTTGACAGGTATTGCGTCTTGTGAGTTTTTTATTCAAAAAACCATGATTGATCACACATATCCTGCACACCTTTATAAACCAGAAGAAATTGACACGTGGGCTCGAGGCGTTAGCGAGCTGGATGGAACGATGCGCCGTGATGTCCGTACGGTGTTTGATTACGAGACAAGACCGGACAGCAACATGGTGCTTGGAGAAGTCGTAAATCCGGGCGGAATTTGGTCATCTTATCCGCCCCATCATCACCCGCAGCCGGAAGTCTATTTCTACTATTTTCAGCATCCCGAAGGTTTTGGAGCCGGGTGGAACGGAGGATCAAAAGTCTACACGGTTCGCCATCACGGCCTGCTTGTTATTAATAATGACAAATCGCATCAGCAAGTCATGGCTCCCGGATATCCTTGCATGTATATCTGGGGCATTCGTCATCTGCCCGGAAATCCATGGGAAAAAACTCGTATCGATGACGAGGAGCATACATGGCTCCTAGCGGATAATCCTGAATATTGGAAACCGGGTGAAGCTAAGTGAAGGACGTTACAATCGTTGACATTGCCCGTAAAGCACGCGTATCAACCGCGACGGTATCGCGCGCGCTGAACGGCTTTCCTGGAGTCAGCGAGCAGACGTACGCAAGAGTACACAAAATCGCATCTGAAATGGGATATCGCAGAAATGACGTTGCAGCGAGCTTGGTGAAACGTCAGACCAATACCCTCGGCCTTGTTGTTCCTGCCCTGTCAAACCCATATTTTTCCTCTCTCATGGTTGCGATCAAAAAAAGAACGCTTTCATTAGGGTACAAGCTTTTGATTTGCAACTCAAACTGGGATGTTGAGCGTGAGTTAAAGCTGATGAAGTCGCTTTTGGAACGGCGTGTAGAGGGGATTCTTTTATATCCCTGCAAACCGGTCTCGGATGGACGCTATGACAGTTTTGACTCGCCAATGCTCATTTTTGGCAATAATGATAAAGATGGTTTTTGCCGTGCGTATGTCAATATAGACCAGTATAAGACGGGTCAACTGGCTGTGAGCCACCTTTTTAACCAAGGTTATGCTAGGCCTGCTTTTCTTGGAGGAAATGCTGCGTCCATTTCAAGCTGTTATAGAGAGCAAAGTTATCGCGATATACTGAAACAACGTGATGTCAACTTGCCCGACTCTTTTATTTGTGAAGGAAAATACTCGATTGAAAGCGGTTATGAGAGAACAATACAATTGCTGGAACAGCCAGACGTCCCGGATTCCTTTTTCTGTGCCAATGATCTTATCGCGTTAGGCTGTATGGCCGCCATTACGGAAAAAGGATTTCGTATTGGTGCTGATATTGGTGTGATCGGAGTCGATAATGTCATTTACTCTGCGCTACCACAAATTGAACTATCCACGGTGGCGATCCCGATTGAAACGATGGGAATGAACGGCGTAAATGTTCTTTTGAAGCTGATCGAAGAAGAAAATGACAAAAATGACAAAACAGAGCACAAGAAAACAGAATCAGTACGAGATTCAATTGTTTTGTTGGAGCCTAAGCTTATTCCAAGGCTAACGACAAAACATGTACAGAAGACATCGTCAAAAAAGAGTAACAGTTTCAATAATGGAGGATGAAAAATGGACAAGAAAAAAGTTCAACTTGGAATTGCGCCGATAGGCTGGACCAACGATGACTTGCCTGCCTTGGGGAGGGAGAACACCTTTGAGCAGTGTGTCAGCGAAATGGCACTTGCCGGTTTTACAGGCTGTGAAGTCGGAAATAAATTTCCGAAAGATCCAAATGTTTTGAAACATATGCTTGATATTCGAGGACTTTCGATTGCAAATCAGTGGTTTTCCTCTGAATTTGTTAGCAAACCTTTTGAGGTTACGGTTAACAACTTTAAAAAACAGCTCGAATTTTTGAAAGCTATGGGCGCCAAAATCATCGGTTGTTCTGAGCAAGGGAATTCAATACAAGGAAAGGATGTCCCCGTTTTAGGTAACAGCCCTCGCTTTTCCGAAGAGGAATGGGATCTCGTCACACGCGGCTATAACCACTTGGGAGCGATTGCCAAAGATTATGGTTTCACGCTAACCTATCATCACCATGCGGGCACGGCTGTAGAAACGATCGAAGAAGTGGACCGCTTCCTTGAAATGACAGATCCTGATCTTGTTTATTTGCTTTACGACACGGGCCATTTCTATTTTGTCGGAGAAGATCCCCTTGAAGCGGTAAAAAAATATATTGGCCGCATTCGGCACGTCCATTTGAAAGACGTTCGGGGCGATGTTCTCAGCGACGTGAAAAAAGAGAAAAAGAGTTTTCTGGATGGCGTCCGTGCCGGTGTATTTACTGTTCCGGGTGACGGTGATATTGATTTTGAGCCAATTTTTGATGTGCTCGGAGAAAACAACTATGAGGGCTGGATGGTCGTTGAGGCAGAGCAGGATCCGGCCAAAGCAAATCCATTTGAGTACGCACTTAAGGCGCGTCGCTATATCAAAGAGAAAGCTGGAATATAAATGCCGGTTATCGATATAAAGGATTTAACAGTGTAATTGTTCTTTTAGAGCTGACTGAAGAAAAGAATGATAAGAGGGACAGATCTGATCATGAGAGAACAGAGTCTGTGCGAGATTCTATTATCTTGCTGGAACCTGAGCAGGTTCCAAGGATGACTACAAAATGAGCCGCTCATTCGGGGGTGCTTGTGAATAAAGAAATATGATAAAAAGTCTCAATAAGGAGGAGAAAGAAATGGAAAAGAATAAAGTTCAACTTGGAATTGCGCCGATTGCTTGGACCAATGACGAGGAGCCTGCATTGGGAGGAGAGAATACTTTTGAGCAGTGTGTAAGCGAAATGGCGCTTGCAGGGTTTACGGGCTGTGAAGTCGGAAATAAATTTCCGAAAGATCCAAAGGTTTTGAAACATATGCTTGATATTCGAGGACTTTCGATTGCAAATCAGTGGTTTTCCTCAAAATTTGTAAGCAAGCCTTTTGAGGTTACGGTTAATAATTTTAAGAAACAGCTCGATTTTTTGAAAGCTATGGGCGCCAATATTATCGGTTGCTCCGAACAGGGAAATTCAATTCAGGGAAAAGATGTCCCCGTTTTAGACAACAGCCCTCGCTTTTCCGAAGAGGAATGGGATCTCGTCGCGCGTGGTTACAATTACTTGGGAGCGATTGCCAAAGATAATGGTTTTACGTTGACTTATCATCACCATGCGGGCACAGCTGTAGAAACGATCGAAGAGGTAGATCGCTTCCTTGAAATGACAGATCCTGATCTTGTTTATTTGCTTTACGACACGGGCCATTTCTATTTTGTCGGAGAAGATCCTCTTGAAGCGGTTAAAAAATATATTGGCCGCATTCGGCACGTCCATTTGAAAGACGTTCGGGGCGATGTTCTCATGGATATGAGAGAAGAAAAAATGAGTTTTTTTGACGGTGTCCTAGCTGGTGTATTCACCGTTCCGGGTGACGGGGATATTGATTTTGGACCAATTTTTGATGTGCTCCGAGAAAACAACTACGAGGGCTGGATGATCGTTGAGGCGGAACAGGACCCATCCAAAGCAAATCCTTTTGAGTACGCACTGAAAGCGCGTCGCTATATCAAGGAGAAAGCTGGAATATAAATGCCGGTTATCGAGATTAATATTGGAAAATGTTCACAGCAAGTTGAGATCGATGCTCACAATCTTCTTTCTGTCCTTATGCCGAATGAAGTCAGCGTTGATCGTGCCGGAGAAGAGGCGATTGAAGAAGCTCTCGATCATCCTATAGGAACCGAAAAGCTTGAAACGATCGTTCAGCCCGGCGAAAGCATTGTGATTGTTACGTCGGACAATACGCGCCCGATGCCCTCCTCCGTCGTGTTGCCACACGTATTGGCACGCTTACAAAAAGCCGGCGTGAGGGATGAGGATGTGACGATTGTGTTTGCGCTGGGCGCGCACAGAAAGCAAACAGAAGAAGAAAAGAAATATCTCGTCGGCACGTCGATTTATGAGCGTTTCAGGACCGTAGATTCCGATCCTGAGGACGTCATAAGGATGGGAATGACCCGCCAAGGAACACCTGTTGATATTACAACGATTGTGGCACGCGCAGATCGCCGCATTTGCCTCGGGAATATCGAATATCACTATTTCGCAGGCTACAGCGGAGGCGCGAAAGCGATCATGCCAGGTGTTTCGACTCGGGACGCCATAACATTCAATCACCGCCTTATGGTTGAAGAAGCTTCGCACGCAGGTTCCAGCGATGACAATCCGGTGAGGAAAGATCTTGAGGAAGCACTGCACTACTGTCCGGTTGATTTTATTCTTAATGTTGTATTGAATGAGAAAAAGGAAATTGTGTATGCGGTCGCTGGCGATGTGATTAAGGCGCACCGCAAAGGCGCGCAATTTTTGGATGAGTTTTATTTGAATAAAATTGAACAACTTGCTGATATTGTGATTGTGTCACAAGGCGGTTTCCCCAAGGATTTGAATCTTTATCAAACGCAAAAAGCGCTCGACAACGCGCAGCATGCCGTTCGTGAAAACGGCATTATTATCTTAGTTGGCGCCTGCAATGAGGGACTAGGCGATAATGTCTTCAGCCAATGGATGCTTGCTTCGCCTTCTCCTGCCGCCATTATCGAGAGATTGCGGAAAGGTTTCGTGCTTGGTGGCCATAAAGCGGCTGCCATTGCTCTGATTCTGCAGAAAGCAGACATTTATCTCGTATCAGAGATGTCTGATGCTTTAGTCGATAAAATGTTCATGAAACCTTTTTCATCGGTTCAAGAAGCCTACGATTCAGCGCTGAAAACGCTTGGCGACCAAAGCAAGGTTATTGTCATGCCTTTTGGCGGCTCAACGCTTCCCAAACTTACGAGAGGAGATGAAAATGAGTAAAATCAAGTCGCTCAAAGATATTGACCTGAAAGAGAAAAAAGTACTGTTAAGGCTCGACATTAATGCTCCCATCGATCCTGAAACGCACAAAATAGTCGATGTGACGCGTCTTGAGAAAAGTCTGCCAACTCTTCAGTCTCTTTTAAAACAGAATGCGGCGATCGCGATCATTGCGCATCAGGGAGATACACTTGATTATCAGAACCTCATCTCTATGTGTGAACACGCGGAGCTGTTGACTCAGATGCTGGGAACAAAGGTGTCGTATGTTGAGGATGTTTGTGGTCCTGCAGCGATTCAGGCAGTCAAAGGCCTGAAGCCGGGACAAATTGTTCTGCTGGGCAACCTGCGCTATCTGACGGAGGAAGTCTCGACTTTTGAAAATGCGGTGAAGCTGTCGCCTGAAGACATGAAAGAGACATGGCTTGTCCGCTCTCTGACGCCTCTTTTTGACGCTTATGTAAATGACGCATTCTCAGCGGCTCATCGAAACAGTCCCTCCATGGTCGCTTTTCAGCAGCTTTTGCCTTCCGTTGCAGGCGAATTATTCTTTAAAGAGTACAGCGCGCTAAGCAAAATTCTACATGCTCCTGACCATCCCTCAGTTTTTCTTCTGGGAGGAGCGAAGATATCTGACGCGTTCGGAATGATTGAGCAAGTTTTGAAGAACAATACGGCTGACACGATTTTAACGACGGGTGTTCTAGGGCAGGTCTTCCTAATAGCGCATGGTGTGTCACTCGGCGAGGCGACGGTGTCTTTCCTTGAAAGTCGCAACCTTCTTCACTTTATCGATGATGCGAAAAAATATCTGGCGGAGTACGAAGAGCGCGTTTTGATGCCGGTTGATTTGGCCTATAGAAAACACGACCTCCGTGTTGAGGTCTCCCTTTCTGATCTTCCGATCGACAATGCTTCCTTCATGGATATTGGGCACAAGACAGTCGATAATTACGTAAAACATATAGCGGATGCCAAGACCATTTTCGTCAATGGTCCACCTGGAGTGTATGAAGACGACATGTTTTCATATGGCACGTCAATGTTGTGGAATGCGGTTGCTGACGCCTCTGGATATAGCGTAATGGGTGGTGGTGATTCGGTTAGTTCTGCGCACAGATTTATCGATCCGTCGGATATAGATTACATCTGTACGGCGGGTGGCGCCATGGTACGCTTCATGACCGGAAAGACGCTTCCCCTTATCCGTGCTATGGAGGAAGCTGGAGGGTGAAACATACGCTTGGGAGCTACTGGCGCCCAGATCTGATTTGCGGAGGAAGCCGGGGAGTGAAGCATACACTAGAAAAGCATCTGCTGTTCTGATTAGCTTCGCAAAGGAAGCCGGAGGGTGAAGTTGGTTTCCGGAGAGCATTAGTTTCTCTCACCCGCGCTATGGAAAAAACGCACTTAGAGGAAGTCAGGCTACTTGTTTTTTAGTCCCACTCACCCGCGCCATGGAAGAAACCGCATGGAAAACCGGACAAAAGAAACCGCTATGGGCAAGGGGGAATATGTTGAGAACAAAAGAGAATAAGTCGCGTTGGATAATTGTACTTAAAGAGAGTACGAACGGATTCGACGAATTGTACTAGAAAAGGATGTTGATATGGACAAGAAAAAAGAACAGAATCTGAAGGTTTTTGCTGCTCGCATACGCTTAGAAACAGCGCGCATGGTCTGTAATCTTGGTTTCGGGCATCTCGGAGGAGCTCTGTCCGTTGTTGACGCGCTGGCCGTTCTATATGGCGATGTCATGCGTTTTGACGCAGAAAACCCGACATGGGAAGATCGCGATCTGTTGGTAATGTCGAAAGGACATGCAGGTCCTTCTCTTTACGCGACGCTTGCGATGAAGAACTTTTTCCCGATGGAGTGGCTGGATACGTTAAATTGCCCCGGTACACGTTTGCCTAGCCATTGTGATCGCAATCTGACACCGGGCGTCGACATGACAACGGGATCGCTTGGCCAAGGTACGTCTACTGCCGTCGGGATGGCTCTCGGAAAGAAATTAGACGGCAAGACAAACCGTGTGTTTTTGTTCGTCGGAGACGGCGAATGTAACGAGGGTCAGGTGTGGGAAGCGGCCATGTTCGCTGCTCAACACAAGCTGGACAACATGATTTGGTTGATCGACCTCAACGGAAAACAGCTGGACGGCAAACTGAGCGATGTGATTGATCTGCGCGATATTCGTCAAAAGTTTGAGGATTTTGGATTTGCTGCCGTCAGCATTGATGGCCATGATGTTGTCGCCATACGGGATGCGATCGATAGTGTAGGTTCAGTGAAAGACAAACCTGGCTGTATTGTTCTGAATACGGTGAAGGGCAAGGGCGTTCCGTATGTTGAGAATATTGAATTAAATCACCATCTTCGTTTTACACCGGAGCAGATCGAAAAGATCATGTGCGAAGCGGAAGAGGGATTGAGAAACGCGGAAAAGGAGGCTTGCGGTGATTAAAATTATTTATGATGGTACGGCGGAAACGACATCTCATAAAGAAGTTTTTGCGAACACTATTGAGTCGTTAATGAATGAAGATGATCGTGTTATTTTTCTAGATGCCGATCTTATGAATTCCTCAGGGATGTATAAGCTTTGGAAAGAGAAGCCTGAGCGCGTAATCAACTGTGGTGTCGCGGAGGCCAATATGATGGGCATTGCTGCCGGATTGTCAGCCGTTGGTCGCACACCGTACGTTCATACCTTTGGTCCTTTTGCAAGCAGGCGCTGCTTTGATCAAGTGTTTCTTTCGATCGGATATGCGGGAAACAGTGTGCGTATTTACGGTTCAGATGCCGGTGTAACCGCGGAGTTTAACGGCGGAACCCATATGCCGTTTGAGGATATGACACTGATGCGCGCAATACCCGGCGCTCACGTGTTTGATCTCGCGGATGGAGTTCAATTTGAATCGGTCATACGAGCGGTCAAAGACCTGCCGGGTGTTACATACATGCGCAGCACTAGAAAACAGTATCGCAAGATTTATGAAAAGGGCAGTGCTTTTGAGATCGGCAAGGGTTGTTTATTAAATGAAGGAACAGACATTTCGATTATCGCGTGCGGACTGATGGTAAGCGAGGCGATGCTTGCTGCTGATCTGCTGAAAGATGAGGGAATATCCGCGGAAGTGATTGATATGTTTACCGTTAAACCCATCGATAAAGATCTCATCGTCAAAACGGCCAAGAAAACCGGAGCGGTCGTCACATCTGAAAATCATAACGTGATCGGCGGATTAGGCGACGCGGTAGCCGCTTGCTTGATGGAAGAAAACGTCGCGGTTCCCTTCCGCAAGCATGGTGTTCAGGATCTCTTTGGGCAAGTTGGACCAATTAATTATTTGAAGGAAGTATACGGGCTCACGGCGAAAGCGCTTGCGGAGACCTGTAAAAAAGTTTTGAAAGAGAAAAAACAATAAAAATGAGATTACGAATCTTAGGAGGTACTTTATGATTCGCGTAGGAGTTGCAGGTTATGGCGTGATCGGACAGCGTCTTGCGGATGGCGTTGCCCTTCAAAAGGATATGGAACTGGTAGGTATTGCTGATCTGGCACCGACGTTATCCGTGCGGGCATTAGCGGAACGCGGGATGCCATACGATCTGTATCTTGTGGACGGGGCTAAAAAGGAGGATTTTGATCGTCTTGGAATACCCGTCGCAGGAACGTTCGATGAACTCGTTCAAAATGTAGATATTATGCTTGATTCTGCGCCGGGCGGTGTCGGCATAAAGAATAAGAAGGTTTATGAGAAATATAATGTGAAGGCGGTCTTCCAAGGCGGAGAATCAAATGAAATCGCCGATGTCTTTTTTCATGGTTACGCGAACTATGAAAAGGGAATTGGGCAGGATTATCTCAAACTGACTTCGTGCAACACGACTGGATTAATCCGTGCTGTCGATTGTCTCGATCGGACGTTCGGTGTCGATCGCGTCGCGATTACAATCGTTAGACGCGTAGCTGATCCCGGCGATTATCACCGCGGTTTGACTAACGCATTGCGTGTTGACAAAGCGCCCAGCCACCAAGCGGTAGATTTGATGACCATCATGCCGCACGTCGAAGCGACGGGTATTTTGGTGCACACACCCGTTACCCATGGCCACTTTATTACGGTGCTTGCGTCCGGAAAACAGAAAATAAAGCGTGAAGACGCGCTCGCGGCGTTCAAGGCACACGACCGCATCCGTGTCGTCCGGATTGATGACGGTTTTCTAGGCAATGCATCTATATTCAGATATGCGCGTGACTGCTGCTACCCGCGTGGCGATCTGTATGAGATCGTTATCTGGGAGGATACCATTGTTGAGACCAAAGACGACATCATGTTCGGCCTCCATATTCCGCAGGAAGCTGTGACCATCCCCGAGACCATTGACGCTATTAGAGCGGCATTGTCGATGCAGACGACGAGGGAAGAAGGGGTTGCCATGACGAATCGTTATCTTGGACTTCCAAAGTGGAAAAAATAGTGCGTTAGATCACATGACATAAATGACCGAATATACAGTGGCAAATAGTTGGGCACAAAAGGTTGCTTCGAATATTGAAGAAGAAATCCCTCAAGGAGAGAGATTTCTTCTAGCGGTCTTTTCAAGTTGTTGTCAAAGAAAGTGATAGAAAGACTACGTCGACCTTGAAATCTTAAAGATTTTCAGGAGCAACAAATAGAACCATTATAAGGAGAATGAAATGGGTCGTAAAAGAATTGGAGTTATTGGTGTAGGTCGCATTGGGAAATTGCATATTCAAAATATCATATCTCGTATACCCGATCTGCAGATTGTCGCGGTGGCAGATATTGCGATTGAAGATAACCGCGAATGGTTGGAGTCCATTGGTATTACTGAACTGTACACAGATTACCGAGATCTACTTTGCAATGATGATGTCGATGCAGTCATCATTGCATCTGCGACTGATACTCATACTGCAATCGCTATCGATGCTGCAAAAGCGGGGAAGCACATTTTTTGTGAAAAACCTATTGATCAGACGGTCGAAAACAATGAAAAAGTAATGAAAGCTGTTCAAGAGGCTGGCGTGCTATTTCAAATGGGATTTAATCGACGTTTTGACCACAATTTTGCGCGCATAAGACAGCTTGTGGCGGATGGCAGTATCGGTGATGTTCAGATCGTGCGTGTGACATCACGGGATCCCGCTCCGCCACCAATAGATTACGTTAAGGTATCAGGCGGTTTGTTCTTGGATATGATGATTCATGATTTTGATATAGTGCGTTATGTGAGTGGTTGTGAAGTAAAGCGCGTGACCGCGCATGGTGCTAATCTTATCGACCCGCGCATCAAGGAAGTTGGCGATGTGGACACCGCAGTGGTCGTTCTGGAACTATCAAATGGAGCCTTTGCCGTGATCGATAACAGCAGACAAGCTGTTTACGGCTACGATCAACGTGTTGAAGTCTTTGGATCGAAAGGACAGGTCGTTACAGGTAACGATACACCGAATAAGGTAGAGTATTATTCTAGCGATTCCATAAGCAGGGACAAGATATACGATTTCTTCCTAGATCGGTACCCGGACGCTTACGCCGATCAGTTTAAAGCTTTTGCTCTTGCTCTTAACGGAGAAGAGGACGTTCCTGTAGGCATAATCGATGGTCTTCGGGCGGTACAGATCGGCCTTGCTGCCGGGCAGTCGCTTAAGGATGGAAAAACAATTACGTTGCATTACTAAAGGTATACACCAAGTGACAAATTGACCAAACGAGGTCAGATAAGGAAAAAACGTATGGATAAACGAATTAAATTGACAATGGCCCAAGCTCTGGTGCGTTTTTTAGATCAGCAGTATGTTGAATTTGATGGAGAAGAAACGAAATTTGTTGAAGCTGTATTTGGAATATTTGGACATGGTAGTGTCATCGGTATCGGCGAGGCTCTTGAGAATACAGAGCATTCTCTTATCTTTTATCAAGGTAAGAACGAACAGGGCATGGCACTTGCCGCAACGGCTTATGCGAAGCAAAATAACAGACTGAAAATAATTCCCTGTATATCGTCGATCGGACCGGGAGCGACTAACATGGTAACGGCGGCAGCTTGTGCGACGGCAAATCGCATTCCGCTTCTTGTTCTGCCCGGAGATACCTTTGCCTGCCGCCAGCCGGATCCGGTTTTACAGCAAGTTGAGATGTTTAATGCAATTGACACGACGGTAAATGATTCTTTCAGGGCCGTCTGTCGTTTTTTTGACCGTGTGAGCCGTCCGGAACAGCTCATGACATCGTTGATCAACGCGATGCGAGTGCTGACGGATCCGGCTGATACTGGCGCCGTATGTCTCGCGCTGCCCCAAGATGTTCAGGGGGAAGCTTACGATTATCCTGAGTACTTTTTCGACAAGCGTGTGTGGCATATCGATCGGCGTCCTTTGGCCGAGAGTCAGCGAGATCGGCTTTCCAAAATGATTAAGGCAAGTAGAAAGCCTTTTCTTATTTTGGGCGGAGGTGTCCGCTATTCACGCGCAGGCGCAAGCTTCCAAAAACTTGCTGAACAATGTGTTATTCCTTTTGGAAGCACACAGGCCGGTAAGGGCACCATCGACTGGCGGCATCCTCTGAATTTGGGCGGTGTCGGCATTACAGGTACAGGGTGCGCGAACCGTATCGCGCGTGACGCGGATTTGATCATTGGCGTTGGAACCCGCTTTTCCGATTTTACGACGTGTTCAAAATGGCTGTTCCAAAATCCGAACGTGCAATTTGTTTCCGTTAACATATGCCCGTTTGACGCTTATAAAATGAATGCAGAGGCCATCATTGCCGACGCGAGAGAAACCCTTGATGATATGGCTCCACATCTCGCTGATTACAAGAGCTCTTGGGACAAGGCACTTATCAAGGAAGAAAAAGAGAGTTTTGACGAGGTGATCGATCATTACTATTCGCTTCCGGACTCGCCAGAACTCATGCAAACCACGGCAGTAGGCATGATCAATGAATTTGCCGGAGAGTCGGGCATTGTCGTGTGTGCCGCCGGAAGTCTTCCAGGCGATTTACAGCGTTTCTGGCGTCCGGGATGGGATCACGGTTACCATGTTGAATACGGCTATTCGAATATGGGTTACGACATGAACGGGGCAATGGGCGTCAAGATGGCCGCACCCGAATGTGACGTTTTCGCGATGGTTGGCGACGGCGGATACTTCATGCTCAATTCAGAACTTCACACCATGGTTCAGGAACGCTTGAAAGTACACATTTTCATCTTTGACAATTCTGGCTGGGGGTGTATCGAATCTCTTCAAAATTCCCATGGAGGCGACAGTTACGGCACCGTATTTCGTTCTCGCAGCAAAGAAACCGGAAAACTCGACCAAAAACTCATTCCGGTTGATTTCGCGATGAATGCCAGAAGCCTTGGCGCAATAGGCTATACGGTGAGAACGAGCGATGATTTGCGAAAGGCGCTTGAAGACAGCAGAAAATACAAGGATGTTCCGATTGTTTTCGATCTCAAAGTAAAGTCGGGATCAATGTCGCCCGGTTTTGAAGACTGGTGGCGTGTCGGTGTTGCCGAAGTATCGGAAAATGAGAAAGTTCGCGAAGCGTATAAAGAACTGATGCAGGAAGTTCGTAAGACAAGGGATTACTGAGGTAAACATTCTAAGTCAAGGGGGGGGAGGGTTTATCTCTTTCCCCAAGTTAGCGGCAAGTCACGTGTTGTCAGAAAGCGAAACTTGGATTATTTAAGAACGATGAAACCACGAAGGTATAGTAATGCATACAATTCTTCAGGTTATTCCTTATTAGGGGTGGCTTTTTAAATGAAAAAGCACATTCACGTTGATTACATTCTGAAATTGTCGCACATTGAATTGTACAGCTGTATAGAGAAGTAATTCTCTTCTCTGAAAAGATATACTATTTGTACTATTGCAATGGTCAATGAGCACTGCAAAGTAGCGTTTGTCAAAAACAAGTGCAAGGCATGCACAGATTGCTGAAAGCGAGAGACATATATGATTCAGTGTTTTGTTACAGATAAATATGTTTCGGAGTTTCAGTCAGGTTTGCCTAGACTAGTATCTGCCAGTAAGATGGATTCACGCTATAAATCTGCGCATCCTCGAGTTCTACACAGGCACGATTCTTTCCTTGAAATTCTTTATGCACGTAGTGGTAGTGGCGTATATATTATTGAAAACAAACGGTACAACATCGCGAAAGGAGATCTTGTTATCAATAACGCTGGTGTGCTACACGACGAAGATGCCAGTATGAACAAGAATTTGAATATGTACTGTGTTACAGTAACCAACTTGCATGTTGATGGTTTGCCGTTCAACTGTCTAATACCGGATGGTGTTTCACCAGTGTTCTCTGCAGGTGAGTACCGTGACATCATTGAAAAACTGATGTCAATGATCTATTTTCTGTTGGTTACGAAGCAGAAAAATTTCATTGAAGCTTGTACGCATCTTATGACGGCTTTGATCTATTTGCTGTTGCATCTGATTGAGCGAAATAAGAATAAAACGATAAATAACATTCCTACGACAAACAAAGACTATATTGCCTTAAAAGTAAAAAATTATATTGATAGCCATTTTGATGAAAAGATTACACTCAAAAGTATTAGTGATAGTATTTGCGTAAGTCAGTCTTATTTATCACATGCTTTTAAGGAAATAGCAGGTTACTCGCCCATTCAATATGCAATCAGACGCCGCCTTGGTGAAGCACAGAGTCTGCTATCAATGACCGCTTTATCGATTTCGGAAATTGCGCTTCGTCTTGGTTTTGATAATCAATCACATTTTCATTCCTTATTTAAAAAGTATATAGGGATGACGCCCGGTCAATATCGTAGAACATACAGCAACTTATAGTTGAAAATGTATATTTTTGCATTTTTTGGACGATCCGTCATGTCTGATTTGCAGCAACAGGAGAATAATCGCGTTGTCTTTCGTCACGAAACAAAAAAGCAGAAAAACAAATCCTATTAATATGTTCAAAAAACGCCCTCACTGCAAATGCTGTTAACAGCTATATGTCTATTCATTTGCGTCTTATTTTTGAAGAAAACAACAAGACGCCGATATATATTTTTTGCAAATATTATCAACGCTCATGCAAGTGTGCGCTCGAAGAGAATTGGGAAAAAGCAAGAAACCTAAAGAATTAATATTTGTCAAATAGTAAAATAGTGCAAAGTGCAAGTCGTCGATTGCACAGTTTTTTCATATTAATCAGAAGTGTTGTATGCAGATTGACGGCACGGCAAGACACTTGTTTAGTTTTATTGTGGCGACGGCTATATCGTTTAGCAAATAAGATATATTGTTATGCATATCTTTTAACGTTCTGCTAGCTGGTCTTCGTCAATGGATTTGGTGTATTTGATCGTACTAAGAGGGATTGAATAGCCATTGGAACAACTCAAAGGTTATAAAGGAGAGCAAAAAATGAGCAGTGTCTTTGTCCTTTTCCTCATGGTTCATTTTTGCAGAACGCCGTCAAATCCTACAGACCAATACTTGGCAAAATGTGAACTTGTATTCGTACCGCAATTATGTACAAGCCGTATGTAAATGTAAAGGAAGAGGAATTGATGGGGTTCGAATATTTATTAGAAATAAGCAGAGCCGGTAATAGCGGATTCTGCAAAAATTGAAAGTTGAGAGGAGTGTAAAAAAATGAAATTGCTAAAAAAGATAATGGCAGTGCTCATGATAGTTATCTTGGTCGCAGGGATTGCAGCATGTGGTGGAGGTTCAGATTCTAATGACACACCAAAAAAGACTGAAGCGGATCCCGCGGCAAAAAAAGGTGAAAAGATTGTCATTGGTGCATCCTACAACAGCCTAATGAATGATGTTTTCACAGTCACACAGACACTGATGGAACTCTGGGCAGAACAGCCTCTTGAGGAAGATGATCCGCTGGTTGACCTGACGATCATTGTTGCTGACGGCGATGCCACAAAGCAAATTTCCGATGTCCACGACCTGATCAACAAGGGATGCGATGTCATCTGCATCGATCCGGTTGACTCCACAGCAGTTGAGCCTGCAATCAAGGCGTGCAAAGATAAAGGAATTCCTGTCATCACATTCAACCGTCCGGTTGCAGAGTCTGTTGTAACCCGTCCGGATGTAGAGGTTGATATTGCAGCATACGATCAGGGCTATGACACAGCTGTAACTACATTCGAGAGGATGAAAAAAGACGGAATTGAGGAAATTTACGTAGTGCTCTGCAATGGCGAGACACGTGATGACAACTCCATCCGCCGTGCAAGGGGAGTTCATGCTGCTGCGGAGGAGTATGGCGCACAGATAGTCGCTGAGCTTCCGTGTGACTGGGATCCGACCAAAGTAACACAGCTTCTTCCGCCAGCACTGAAGGGTAATGAAAAGGTCAACTGTATATATGTTGCTACAGACGGCATGCTTTCGGGAGTACGGAGCTGCCTTGAGGATATCGGAAAATGGGCAAAATACGGTGAAGAAAATCATATGTATATTGCATGCTGTGACGTGTTTGAAGAAGGCTACAACTATATTGCTGAAGGCTATGTTGATTCCGATTCACTGATGGATGTATATGGCATGATCAAGGGCGTTTACCAGAGTGCATTTGCATTACATAGGGGAGAAAAGGTTGAGCCTCTCATAGAGATCAAGGGTGCTGTTTATACATCTGAAAACTACGATAATCCTGATATGACAAGTGATGAACTTCTGTGGTGGAAATGGAAAGAGAAATAAAAAAGACTGATCTGATAAGGGAGTTTAATAAGAACCGAAACGGCAGTTCTGTAAGGTGAATCATAAGACACATGTAATCGCAGAAACAGGCGGGGGGTGATTTTCCTCCGCTTGTTTCACGCATTATTGCCGGCAGGAAAGTTGCATAAGGAGACATCAAAATGAGTTCTGAAACAATACGGTCATCAGGTGGTCTGCTCTTATCTCTTCGGGAAGATAACAACAAGCGTATCAATGCCATGGTTGGCGTGGTTGCAGTGATTGTATTGATTATTCTTGCGTTAACGGTTCCGAACTTTTTCAGAATGCAGAACATTGTTAACGTTCTAGAATCGGTTAGTTCGGTTGGATTTTACTCGCTTGGCCTGACGATTGTGTTAGTTAGTGGCGGGATCGATCTTTCCGTACCGGGAGTTATCATGGCGGCCGCGTGTCTTGGTGGCAGTTACATGGTTCACGGCGGGAACTGGTTTGTCGCTTTTCTGATGATGCTCGGACTGGGTATCTTGTTTGGCTTGATCAATGGTCTTGCGGTGGCAAAGGGAAAAATGATTCCGTTTATTGTCACATTGTCTACACTGGTTCTATCACGGGGTATTGCGGAATATCTTTCAGCAGCTCAGACGATTTACGGTCTGCCAGATGAATTTCTAGCACTCGACACTAAGATCGGCATTGTTCCAATCGGTGTCATTGTTTTTATTGCGGTCGCGATTCTTCTAATGGTTCTGCTGACCAGAACACGTCTGGGAAGAACATTCTTTCTGGTTGGAGAGAATATCGAAACAGCTAGAGTTTCAGGAATCAAGACAGATATGGTTCTGTTTCTTTCTTATCTGATATCCGGCTTCCTTGCAGGCATCGGTGCTGTTTTCCTAACAGCACGTCTTGGTTCGGCAACCGCCACAATGGTAGGCGACACAGTCACAAATAATACGATTGCGTCCTGTATCATTGGAGGCGCCAGCCTCCGCGGAGGTCAGGGCAATATTGTTGGCTCTGTGTTAGGACTGATCTTTATCACGATCGTAGATAACTGCTTTAATCTGTTGGGGATTGGATATTACGTTGGCATGGTATTCAAGGGTCTGATAGTTGCGCTTGTTATTTATATTGATGTACTGAGATCAAAGGGGTGATGCGGATGCTAAAAATGAGTAATATTACAAAGGAATTTCCGGGCGTAAAAGCACTTGATAATGTTTGTTTGTATGCGGAGGAAGGTCGTGTTCTCGGTCTTATCGGAATCAACGGTGCAGGTAAAAGCACGCTTATGAATGTGCTCGGTGGTGTATATAAACCGGACGGAGGCACAATTGAGCTGGACGGTAAAGAGATGATCTTTCATTCTCCGAGTGATGCCTACAATGCAGGCATTGCATTTATTCATCAGGAACCGCAATATTTTCTTTCACTGACGGTTGCAGAAAACATCTTTATTTCTGATCTATATATGAAGAATAAAGTTTTTACAGATAAGAAGAAAATGATGGAAGAGGCAGAAAAATACCTTTCGATCATTGCATCCAATATTAGGCCGGATCAGCTGCTTGAGAACGTTGCAATCGGTCAGAGACAGGTCATAGAGATCGTTCGTGCGCTCACAGCAGGAGCAAATGTCATAATCTTCGACGAGCCTACTTCCTCTCTTGGACGGCAGGAGAAAGAGAACCTGTTTAAGACGATCAACAAGTTGAAGGCAGAAGGAAAGATTATTATTTATATTTCTCATTATCTGGACGAAATCATGGAAATTTGCGACGATTATATCGTTCTTCGTGATGGAAAGCTGGTTAATCAGGGACTGATCAGCGAGACGGACAAGAGCGGATTATCTAACATGATCATCGGACAGAAGCTGGAGCATCTCAAAAAGAAGAGCATCGATACAAGAGACAGAGAGACCGTTCTGACAGTTGAAGACATTCATTACGGAAATCTGCTCCACGGCGTTGGTTTCGAATTGAAGAAGGGTGAAGTGCTTGGGATCTGGGGCCTGATGGGTTCCGGAAGGACTGAGATGATCCGCGCAATGCTTGGTTTGGACCGTGTTCCGGGCGGGAAGGCATACATCAATGAAAATGGCAACAAGCTGCCGATCAAAAAGAATGAATTACTTCGGAAGGTCGGCTATATCACAGAGGGAAGGCATTTTGACGGTCTTTTCCTCTCAAAGCCGGTCTGGAAAAACGTCACGTCAGCAAATCTGGATGCCTATACATCGAAGATTTTTCATATGCTTAATATTAAGAAGGAGTACGAGGATACGAAGAAATACATTGATCTGCTTCAAATCAAAGTTCCGAATGCGGGTGTTAAGATGGCCACCCTGTCTGGTGGAAATCAACAGAAGGCCGTCTTTGCAAAGTGGATCTGCAAAGGTGCCGATATTTTCATTCTGGATGAACCTACACGAGGTGTTGATGTTGGTGCAAAGCTTGGCATTCACAAGATTATAAGAGAACTTGCCAGTCAGGGAAAGAGTGTGATCTTGATCACGTCAGAGGCTGATGAAATGGTAGATCTAGCAGACCGCGTATTGATTCTACGCGGCGGCAAGATTATATCTGAACAGACGGGCGCTGATATTAATCAGAAAAATCTAATGATGATTGCCCTGCAAGGAGTGAGTGCGTCATGACAAAAGCGATGAAGTATAGGGAGTTTTTCCTCTCCAATGGTTTTTACTTATTATGTATTATTGTAATTGTGATTTTCAGTTGTCTGAACCGCTCGTTCTTCACGATTGAGAACTTCTTTTCGATTCTGCTTGCATCAGCTTTTCTGTGCGCGACGACTGCAGGCGTCACACCGGTCATCATCTCAGGCAATATGGATCTGTCAGTCGGATCAACGGCTCTGCTGTGCGCAGGTGTTATGTACCAGTCCTTCCATTTGGGGATGCCGGATAGCGTGACGCTTCTTTTGGGTATTTTGGCAGGTGCTGTGGTCGGTTTGATCAATGGTATTCTTGTCGCCAAGCTGAAATTTAACTCAATGGTTCTGACGCTGGGACTTCAGATTGGTTACAGAGGTCTTGGCCTAATGTTGATCGGCGGAACACAGGTGAAACTGCCGGAGGCGTTCAGCGTATTCGGCAAAAAAACTATCCCGGGTGGCCTGAATGTAATGGTCGTCATTTGCCTGCTTGTTATGCTTGTGTTGCACGTGATACTGAAGCGGACAAAGTTTGGCACATACTGCTACGCAATCGGCTGCAGTGAGACAGCATCTGAAAGAGTTGGCATTCCGATCGCTAAGGTGAAGATTGCGGCGTTTATCATTTCAGGTGTGTGTGCCGCTCTTGCAGGCTTTGTTGTTATTTCAAGACTCGGCATTGCGCATTCATACATTGGAAAAAAGATGGAATTTGACGCGATTGAAGCAGCTGTTATCGGCGGTATCAGTCTAAACGGCGGCCGTGGAAATCTCCTTCCGGGCGCACTGTTGGGTGTATTTCTGATTTACGTGATCAACAACGGACTGTCCATCATAGGTGCTTCGGAGTATGTCTATCCATTCGCACAGGGAATCATCGTCTTTGTTGCGATGTATCTTGATGCGCTAAAAAACTTTAGAAACAAATAAGAAGTGTTAAGGTGTGGTTCCGGTGAAGTCGTGCAAGCGTCAATACAGGAATTATGTGGAGGAATAGTAATGACTAAATTGAAATTTGGAATGATTGGTGGCGGAAAAGGATCTTTTATTGCGGATCTGCACTTAAAAGGTGCCTGTTTTGATCATCTGGGCGAACTCACAGCTGGCTGTTTTTCAAGAAATTATCAGAAGTCACTTGACTTTGGTAACAGTATGGGGCTGGATCCCGGAAGGATCTACAGGAGCTATGAAGAAATGGCAAAGAAAGAGGCAAAGCGGGAGGATCCGATCGATTTTGTGATCATTGCTGCTCCGAATAATGTGCATTATCCTGCTGCAAAAATATTTCTGGAACATGGAATACATGTCGTCTGCGATAAACCTCTTACTCATTATCTGTATGAAGCCGAAGAACTTAAGGCAATTGCTGAAGAGAAGGATCTGCTTTTCTGCGTAACTTACACTTATTCTGCGTACCCGGCAGTTGCATTTATGAAGAAGATGATTACGGATGGAAGGGTCGGTGAAATACGCCTTGTGAAAGCTGAATTTCTCTCAGACAATATGGCGCTACCGAATAAAGCCCTTAGTAACACGATGCTCTGGAGAATGAATCCGGAAATAGCTGGCCGTTCAACTTGCTGCGGGGACATCGGTGTACACGCTCAGAATCTGATTTCTTCTGTGACAAGTTTAGAGATGGATGAACTATCTGCCGATTTAAACATAATTGGTGATGACAGAGTACTGGATACGAATTTTACGGCAATTATTCGCTATAAATCTGGGCAGAAAGGCCTCATCTGGTGTTCAAATGTCGCGATGGGAAAGTGTAATGATCTGAACATCGCAGTTTACGGAGATAAAGGCAGTCTCTCGTGGTCAGTGGAGATGGAAGATATCGTTGTTTTTAATGAACTGTCCGGATGCTCGGTTCACTATCGAATGGGAACCAGCTTCAGCTCGATTGGAGAGAGTCAAATGTTCCGCCTTCCGGCAGGGGTTTCAGAAGGTTATTATGTCGCCTTTGCAAATATATATCAGAAATTTATGAGCGCATTGCAGAATAAAAAGGCCGGTAAAACATATGAAATAAATTATCCGGATATAAATTGCGGTATTGAAAGTCTCCGATTTTTAGAGGCATGTTTGGCAAGTTCAGAAAAAAATGCTGCTTGGGAAAAGGTTTGATGACTGTTGTGTCTTGATAAGTAAAAGATTGTGTTTTTAACGAGCTAATAAAAAAGGAGAAAAGTCAATGGCTAAAGTAATCGGAATCGGGCACATAAGCTTTACGGTCATGGAAATGCAACGCACACTGGACTTTTATTGCGGACTTCTAGGCGGAACAGTGCTGGCAGAGACAATTGACGAAGGACCGGAACTGGCATTACGGGTTATGGGCGATAGGGCAGAGGATAATTTCGGCAAGCTTAAGGTCGCCATGGTCGAGCTTGGCGGTATGCAGATTGAGTTTTTACAGTATCTGACACCGAAGACCAAAGTTTCGTATCATGGAGATCCGTCGCGGGCAGGATCTGCTCACATTGCTGTAAAAGTGGATGATATCGAAGAGATGTATCAGCGGCTCAAATCCGCCGGTGTTATATTTCACTCGGAGGTAAATGACTGCATCAGGGATGGCACATTAGTCTGGAAGTGGGTTTATGCCAGAGATCCTGACAATGTATGCTGTGAACTTGTACAGGTGATGGATTAAGAGAACAGCAAGCGTTTTTGTCACGAAATAAAAAACAGAAAAAAGCACATGCTGTTCAAATTGTTCAAAAACGCATTCGCTTCAAATGTTGTTAACAGCTATATGCTTATCATTTAGTTTTTAATTTTTTTGAAGAAATATCAAGGTGTTGAATGCGTATGCTGCATTTATCGTTAATACTCATACAGGTGTGCGCTCGAAAACATTTGGGAAAAAGCAAGAAACCTAAAGAAATAATGTGAGTCGGGTAGTAAAATAGTATACAGTGCGAGTTGTCGATTGCACAGTTTTTTCACATTAATCAGGAGTGTTGCA
>JAAZKK010000031.1 GCA_012799825.1 Clostridiaceae bacterium
GCAATTGAAGTTGCAAAAACAAATAATCCAAATCACTGATGTCATGAAATAATTCTTTCACTCCGGTCGTTGCAAATGCAAAGTCGATCAAAATGTACGACTGATATTCATTTTTAGCGAACTCTTCGACGATCGTTGTCTTCCCAACACGCCTTGCTCCCTCAATCAACAATGCTGTTTTTCCATTTGATGTTGTCTTCCATTCCAACAGCTTATCGTAAATTTTTCTTCTAAACATACGCCTTTCCTCGCTAACGCGCTGAGATTTTCATATACACTATACTACAAATACGCATTTATAAACAAGTAAATTCCTTCAGATACGCAATTTAAGACAAGCAGTTTCTTGCAAATACGCATGTTATAATTGTACTTGTAGTGGACATGAGTAGTAGCCTCATTATCGCTTAAATATAGTTAAAAAACTGCTGAATTCAGCTATATCCAACGTGATTATGAAGGAGCAAAATATCAACAATCAAAAATAGTCATTATTTATGGAATAAGTTACATGTAGATGATAGGATAGATATAGTTTCTAAGGGCAGAAGGAAAAATTTATGGCAGTCTCCTATGATAAACGTTTATTTTTTTGATCGACTGACAGATGAGTAATTCCGAACTCATAAAAAAGGTCGGTTTCTCCGGGAATGTGATAACGCTTATTAAACGCAGAAAATATATCTCACTCGACAGCATCGCAAGAATTTGCCAAGTGCTCGAATGCAAGGTGGATGATATTTTAGAGTTTGTGGAAGAGGATAAGTAATGCCTGTTTTAGATTGGATTGGAAAAGATAAGGTAGTGAATCATCATTTAGATGTACCCTATCGTGTATTGGAACGAAAATATAGCTTTGACGAAAATGGCCAGCACGAGGAGGATAACGGCAGTGAGAACATGATTATTCATGGTGATAATCTAGAAGCGCTCAAGTCTTTACTTCCAAGATACGAAGGTCGCATTAAGTGTATTTATATTGATCCTCCATACAACACGGGGAATGAAAACTGGATTTACAATGACAACGTTAATGATCCTCGCATCAAAAAGTGGTTGGGTGAGGTTGTTGGTAAGGAAGGCGAAGATTTAAGTCGGCATGATAAATGGCTCTGCATGATGTATCCAAGATTGAAATTATTACAACGGCTTTTAGCAGATGATGGCGTGATATTTATAAGCATTGATGATCGTGCTCAAGTCCTTTTGCGCATGATTTGTAACGAGATATTTGGTGAACATAATTTTTTAGCACAGTTTGTATGGCAAAAGCGCACTTCTCCTGATATGCGAAAATTGGTAAGTACCGCTCATGAGTATATATGCACGTATTGTAAGAATATTTCTTTTCTATCTGAAGCTATTAATAAGCTAGCCTTAAGCGACGAGGATGCTAAAAACTATAAAAACCCAGATAATGATCCCCGAGGCCCTTGGGCATCAAGTGATTTTACTGCACAAGGTTTTCGTCCTAACCAAATGTATGAAATATTAACTCCAGGTGGTGCAAGGTACACGCCACCAGAGGGCAGATGTTGGAAAAATATTGAAAGTGAGTTTCTCAAGCAGTGCGATGATGGACGAATGTGGTTTGGAGCAGATGGAAAGGGTATACCACGTAGAAAAACGTATTTGCACGAGCGCGAGGGGAAAAATGTATGGACATGGTGGGATAATAAAGGCGTTGGACACACACAGGAGGCAACTAAAGAAATTGCCAAAATATTTTCCACTCCTACTGCCTTTGATTATCCAAAACCTGTACGCCTAATACAGAGAATTATTCAGATTGCAACCAAAAAAGAATCCATTATCCTTGATTCATTTGCAGGATCTGGTACAACTGCCCATGCAATTATGAATTTAAACAAGAAAGATAACGGCAATCGAAAATTCATCCTCATTGAACTCATGGATTATGCAGATACAATAACTTCAGAACGAGTCAAACGTGTAATTTCAGGTTATGGAGAGGGTAACAAAGCTGTTGAAGGCACAGGTGGTAGTTTTTCCTACTACGAGCTCGGAGAGCCTCTTCTTATAAAGGGAAATATTAACGAATCAGTGTCTACTAATAAAATTCGTGAATACGTGTATTTCAGTGAAACAAAGGAAAATATTCCTGAACTTTCAGAAGATGAACCCTATAGACTAGGTACACATATTGGAACAACCTATTATTTCTATTATGAGAAAGACCGCATTACAACACTAAATCGCGAGTGGCTACACTCTATTAAAACAAAATCAGAAGCATATGTAATATATGCCGACTTGTGTACGCTGAGTGAAATGGAACTTGAGCGTTTCCATATCACATTCAAAAAAATTCCTAGAGATATTACTCGCATGTAATGGAGGCAGATTATGGAACTTAAAGTATTTCAAAAAAAGGTGATGGATAATCTGTCTTCATACCTCTCATGTTTAAATAGAAGTAATCATATCATCTCTGCGTGGAGAGAATATTGGTTTCGGCAGGATATTAATGTTGGGTTAGGTGGTGTCCCATCATACAATGACACGATTGCAGGTGTGCCCCATGTATGCATGAAAGTACCAACAGGTGGTGGGAAGACGTTTATGGCATGTGCAGCGTTAAAACGTATTTTTGATGCCATGCCTTTAGATAAAGAACGTGTTGTCATATGGCTAGTTCCATCTGATTCCATTCTTACGCAAACTATCCGAAACCTTTCAAATCCTGACCATCCCTATCGGCAAAGACTAGATGCAGATTTCGCAGGACGAGTCGGTATTTATACGAAAGAGCAACTCCTAGAAGGTCAGAATTTTTCTCCGGATACAGTCCGCGAATTATTAACAGTTTGCATACTAAGCTATAGTTCTTTACGTATTAATAGTCGCAAAAAGGATGTAAGAAAAGTCTACCAAGAAAATGGTAACTTGCTACGTTTTGCGAATTACTTTTCTGACGATTCCGTCCTCTTGGCTGATACACCTGATACTGCCTTAATTCAAGTGTTACGTCAGTTGTCACCAGTTACTGTCGTAGATGAAAGTCATAATGCCAGCTCTGATTTAAGTGTCGAAATGTTGGAAAACTTGAACCCCTCTTTTATCTTAGACTTGACGGCTACACCACGAGAAAACAGTAATATAATTTCTTATGTTGATGCGAGGGAATTAAAAAAAGAAAACATGGTAAAGCTACCTGTTGTTGTCTATAACCGCACTTCTCGTCAAAATGTTATTCAGGATGCCATTCATTTACGAGCCGCTTTGGAGGCACAAGCAAAACAGGAGCAGAAAAAAGGTGGAGAATATATTCGCCCGATTCTATTGTTTCAAGCACAACCGAATATTAATGAAGACAGTGAAACCTTTGAGCGAATTAAGTCTCTCCTACTTACAATGGGCATATCCGAAGATGAAATAGCCATAAAAACATCTAACGTAGATACCTTACAAGGTATGGATTTAATGAGTCCTGAATGCTCTGTTCGATATATCATCACAGTCAATGCATTAAAGGAAGGTTGGGACTGTCCATTTGCCTATGTTCTCGCTTCATTGGCTAATAAAACTTCAAAAGTAGATGTTGAACAAATTCTTGGTCGCATCCTTCGTCAACCGTATGTAAAGCAGCATCGTTCTAGTCTTCTCAACACATCTTATGTTATCACTTGCTCAAGTGATTTCAAAGAAACATTAGAATCCATTGTTTCCGGCCTTAATCAGGCAGGGTTTAGTCGAAAGGACTATCGCATCGGACAATGGGAGGAAGAATCTCATGCGACGGATAGTTCCCAAGAAACTATAGAATATCAGCAACAAGCCATTGATGACGTGGTAGACCAGAGTGCACTTACTATAGGTGAAGACAATTTTAGCGATGTAGTTCCTGAAGAAATAAAAATCACACTAGAACCTGCAGGTCAGATTCACAATAATAATTTTACAGAAATGCTTAATCAAGCGGAGAAGGAAGCGCAGGAATACTCATCGCAACTTGAAGGCGACGACCACGGTTTTACGAGCGGAGAATTAGGTGAGATGTTAAATCAAAATGCTATTCAACCGCAGTATGTTGAACGAGCTCAAGAAATTAAGATTCCACAATTCTTTCTGAAAACAAAGCCGGATTTATTTGGTGAGGAATATGAATTACTTGAACCAGAAAATCTTTCGGATGGTTTTTCTTTAGCTCAGGCAGACGCTCAAATCAGTTTTGAATTGTCGACCGGAGAGATATACCGGGTTGATATACAGGATCAAGGTGAAGCGGTACCTAAATACAGAAGAGCTTCAAAGGCCGAGAGCCAGTTCATACGAGACTTCCTAGCAACATTGCCAGAAGAACGACGAATAAAAGAGTGTACGGACATGATCTGTCATCAGATTAATCGCAACAATCTTTATGCCACGTCCGAAATTGAGTCTTATGTCAAACGCATCGTAAGCAATATGACGGACGATGAGTTGTCTGCTATGGAGACAGCAATCCCGACATATGCTGCTAGAATTCAGCAAAAAATTACTTCGCTTGAACTAGTCTATAGGGAACAACAGTTTTATAAATGGTTAGATAGCGGAAAGATTGCTTGCAAAGAGAGTTATTCTTTCCCGCCCGTCATTACGCCTGCAAATACGATCGACACAATTCCACTCTCTCTTTATGAGGCGGAAAAAGATGATATGAATCGCTTTGAACAGCGGTTGCTCGACACTCTTGTCAGCCTAGAAAACATAGAGTGGTGGCATAGAATCATTGATAGAAAAGGATTTCGTTTGAACTGCTTCATTAATCACTACCCTGATTTTGTAATTCTGACAAAGCGGGGAACCTTGATATTAATCGAAGCTAAAGGTGACTATCTGGATGGTGATGACAGCAGAACCAAGCTAAAAGTTGGACGAAGCTGGCAAGCACTGTCCGGAAGAGATTATCGCTATTTTATGGTGTTCCAAGACAAGGATCTCGGTGAATCGGGAGCCTATAAATTAGATGAGATAGTTGATGTAATAAGAGAATTGTAAGGTCGTCTACTTATGAAATCGTATCCTTGATGGCAATACGGTTTATTTTGAGGATCAGGTAAATAACAAGCAAATGACAGCAATATTAAACGAGGTACTGATAAATAATTGATTGAAAAGGATTATAAATCGCATGGAGACTGAAAATCATATTGATATTTTTATCAGTCATAGAAATCTAGACAAAACCTTTGTAGATGCTCTATCTGTATTCTTAACGACAATAGGAATTCCTGCTAATTCAATTTTTTGTTCGTCGTTACCTGGTAATGATGTCAAATGTGAGATATCAAAAGAAATAAAGCATGCCATCAAGACTAGCAAGGTTAATATTGTCGTACTTAGCGATGCATACTACAAGAGTCCATATTGCCAGCAGGAAGCAGGTGCTATTTGGTTTTGTGAAACGAAAAAAATTGTGTTAGCTCTACCAGAGATTGATGCTGATTTAATGGAAGGATTTCTTGATAATGAAAATATGATTAGAAGGCTTGATTGTAAGAATGATATTCTAACAATCGTAGATATTTTGAAAGAGGCTTCCATCACTATTAATGCTCAAGTTACTCAGATTGATTATAGAGCAGATCAATTGATCGTTGACTACAATAGAGCTTTATCTGATCGAAAAACTACAATAATGTCTGGTACTAGTAATGCAGAAAATGAACTTGAAAAAGAAATACTCTCTAACTCATTATCGGATGACGAATTACTGGTATTGAGTTATTTCTATCAATCTCAAAGAAATAAGATTGAAGCTAGCAAGTTAGATATCGTTAGTTGGCTGAATTCGGCTTCTATCAAGAATGTAGACATTGTAAATGGAATTACATTATTGCTAGAAGACAATAAAATCAATGCCATAAATGATGAGTATGGAAATCTAATAAGCTATAGCCTGAATATCAAATTTTATCGCCTTCTGAGAAGGCTATCAGAATCAGCGGTACAAGTGTTAGTGACCTGTATGAATAATCATGCATCTGAAGACAATAAGGGGAGTAAGAATGAAATCGACAATCTAATTGAAAATGGCTTTAGCAAAGAAGAAAGACTAATGATCCAATATATTATTGACCTAGACAGAGACAGTTTGTTTGCTGGCTGGCAATCAGAAAAAGAGGAGAATATGATTAGAAGCTGGGAAGATATTAACGGATTGAATCATGTTTTGTCTAGCAAATATAACGATATTCTAAATAAATTATTAATTAGAAAGTTTATTGAGGTGAAAGCCATTACTTCATTTAATAATCCCAAGGAATATAGTTTGAATGCGTACTTTAGACAGGGCATTAAAACTATCAACTCGAATTCAAAAAGAATAATTAAGGAAACCCTTGATGATTGTAAGGATATTTTTGATTCTTTCTTTAGTTGATACGGCTTCTATCAATCTCAGCCAATCTGCTGTAAATAATTCGATATACTCCAGATCTTTTGTCGGTGAAAAAGATTGATCATTTCGCACACGTTAGCTCCCTTCAAAATATAAACCAGCAAGGAGCGTTTTCTTAAAACGAGTTTAACTTCCGATAATACCAATTTTACGAAGTACAATATCTCATTTGTGCATAAATCCTCTAAATTGACGTCATTTTCCCCTTATAAACACATATCCATCTGTTCACCACAGGTGGACATTGTCTTTTTATGCAGTTATACATCGCTGGAAATTATTTGAATCAATACCAAGTACTACCTGAAATTGCTGAAGACAATCTTTATAGCGACGTAGAATTGAAATGGCATTATGTCCTTTCATTCTTTTCCCGCAAGTATTCATTTAGATTATAGCTCTCAATTATTGTGACTATTGCGAAGGATGCTTATGCGAATGTTTAAATATGTAAATATGCTAGAAACAAATATGCGTTATTATAGAAATAATGAACATACGCGTCATCAGCCATAGGCACAAAGAGATCTTTGTGCTTACCACAGTGAATGTGTTTACTCTACTATCTGATTTAAGTCGTTAAAAGATGATTTCTTGAAAAGAGATTAGTGATGAATTTCGAGTTTTTGAAGGATTTAAAAGGACTTCGGTATGTGTACGAGAATTGTAGCAATGCAGAAAAGCTTGTTATGACTATGCCAGTGCAAAGTTTAATGACATCCAGAAAAAGTGCTGAACTTATTGCAAAGTTCATCTATTTAACCGCTCATGATCAAGAAATGTCAGGACATTCCTTTGCCGATATTCTTTCGGATATGAAAGTCCGCGAGTTTATTTCGGTCGCTTTAATTAGTGCTCTGTTATCAGTTAACTCCAGTTGCTGCCTTGGAATGGCGGAGAACGAGGGATATTAACAGTCAGGGCATTTCCAACTAGCAGAGTGTATCGGTTAATTGAGAATATTAAAGAGGTTTTGTGGATTATCTTAAGAGAGGTAAGAGGTCTTGATTGCAGATAAAGAAAAAATAAGGAATGCTCTACCGGGAATTGCTCTTGCGGAGTTTGAAGTATCCTGCTTAATCAAGATGGCTCAAACAGTCTTACACAGTAATAGCTATACCTATCCTCTTGTAGATTTTGATGCTAATCTTACACAGATTTTTGTAAAGCACCCCATTACTCAGTATGCAGTAATTATCCTTTGTGAGTACGTTGAAGTCTTGGCTGTTGTCGAGGCAGATACTGTTGAAGAGTTTAAAGAATTAATTAATTACTCTCTTTTACGCAAGTTGAGGAATAAACTACATTTATTCCAAACACGTCAAAACTGGAAAGTTTCTGCAGATATCATATCTTCTCAAATTTCAAACTTTTCGATGGATGTAATTGATGAATTCTTCTATCTGAGAAATGACATATCACTTTTTATAGAAATAGCAGAAGAGGGAAAGTTGTTTTGTGGAACAAATTACCTATATCTTTACATGTTAAGAAGAATTGATGAACTGCAAAATAAACAAAAATCTATTCAAAATATCATTACAAATGTCTTTCAAGCATTACGTGGTCTTACAGATCATGTGAGACGAGAAAAATTCAATTTAGCAGATTTAGAGTTTAGTACTAACAACAAACCAATAGCCGGGATCGATTATAAGAGTGCGGATCTTTTTGCAAGACTTGAATTAGAAGAAAGTACGACATTTCGCCTTCTTTTGTCTCTAACTCTTATTAGTTACAGCTTGTATTTACAAAAGAATTTATTTGATTCTGTAAGATCAGATGATTTATGGTATTGTTTTTCTTGCAAATTTCTCGCAATTGCATTTGATGAAGCTGTCGACAATATCAATAATATGTTGAAACACCCCGCTGAGACAGAAAAGAGTAAATTACGCACAATATTCAGTGAATGTAATTTTGATGCCAAACGTCTCAAAAGCATAGAATTTGCACGGCAATTAAGGAACACACTCCATTACGAAAAAACAAGATTAGATACAAGCTTAATTGAGAATACAACGGCTTCATATGTAAAAGCCTTGTATATATCCAATACGAGCATAGCCACAATGGATGAATTTCGGGAGTCTGGTGATCAGTTGCTAAATGACTCTCTAAATCTCCAAAGAGCGATACGGCAGATTTTTAAATTGGATGGGAAATTCTGATTGGAGCGAAAGAGCAATTGCTATTCAATATATGTTTCCCTAAGCAATGGAAAATCAGTCTACGTGACCTAGGAATGTTTCGTTAGAATGGATCCTATAGCTGGATATCGATTGCCTTTAAAGATTGAGAGGTCAAATTATGGGCAGCTTCATCACAAATTTCGTAACCATAAAATATGAACATGCCTTTTCTGACTGAAAATCATCGGGGATAATAGGGTAAGTTGAGATGTCTTAGTAGCTTTTAAGATGTCGTAAGAGATCTTAAAATTCTATTTTCCTGAGGATTTTTATATATAATCTCGTATGTGACTGTGAGGACACTTTTTACAGAGAGCGTTAAACGCAGGGGTTCTGGAAGTCCTTCCGCCATGGTTCAAAATTTCCTTTTCTATGCGACCGTTAAGTATTTCAAAATGCAAGGAAGTTTCATCAGCATAATCTGTCTCTGCGATGCGACGTTCTGTAAAAACAAAGTATTTCAGAGTGTGATTTTCTAAATATCTTTCAAGATAATCTTTCCTAATAAATACTGTGCTCTCTACGGGATCATCGTAATACGAGTGTTGATTATTATTGCAAATTATCACCTTAGTTCCATCTGATGACTTCCAAGAACAATCAGATACATTGTATTCAAGTTCAAAAAAACGAATCAATTCTGCTGGCGGTAACACCAGTGCTGTCAAATCAAATACATTTGATTGTCCGTATATGTTCGATACTCTTTTGCACAACCACGGTTTCTTTTCAATTCTTGAATATCTCCTGATATTGTCTGCATATTCGTCCAACTCTATCGTAAGATATCGTGCACTTCCATCATCACTTATCGTCTCACTATCTGAGGTGCAGCACCAGACACTATAAGTGTCTGCCCACTTTTCATAATACTTATGTCCATTGCCTATAAAAATGCTACCAGCTAGCATCACCCACTCATATTCTCTTTGCTTAATAGGCTTCAACAATGCCAATACATTTTCACGCGTCAACTCAACATTTCTAACCCATTCTAGATCTCTTGTAGCAGGAATTATTATCGAGTTCACCACTTCATCCCCTAAACTCTCAACAAAATTTTGATACGTAGGAACGGGTGATGTAAGCACTATTTTCTCTCCATACTTCAACGGATCATACACTTCGAATCCAATACAATCTTGATAACTATTATATGTAGAGAACTGATCTGTATAGTAGTTGCACATCAAGCTCCCATAGAACAACCCTGTAGCAATATCAATGCATTTCATATATGTTGAATTTAGCATAATTTCTGGATACAACTTAGTAGGGAGTTCACTTTCAACAATATTGTAAAAACTAAATACTCTCTTGATTATTTGTTCATAAGAGACCATAAAAGACCCCATGTCTAAAGACTCTAATTCTGCATTCAATTTGAATTCACAAAAAATAATTCGTTTAAAAACTTCCGAACCGCTACATTCTCCTCCCCGAACACAGTAATATTTTTCTTCAAGATTTCGATTGAAATCATCAATGCGTCTTTTGTCATTTTTTAAAAATTTTTCAAACATATCGATTTGGTTCTTCCATCTATATCTAAAGGGCAAAAAATCCTTGTCTATGAGATCAACCCTGAATAATATCTTATGCAGATAATCCGAAATGATAGCTTGCTCAATATCCGTAAAATGATTAATTCGATTCCATCGAATATAACTATATTGGTCTCCCAAGAAAGCAGCTATTCGCTTAATGCTCTTTGCAGAAAGGTCTTCCTCCTCTCTTACCAGCATTTCAAAAAACAGTTTAATCTCACCATCTCCATGTGACAGTGACAACACCTGTATGATGGACTCTTTTATATAAAAATCATCAATGCTATCATATTCCATTAAGATACGGCTTTTATATTCAATCTTATTCGACACAATTTCGTATAATAGTTTCATTGCTAGGCAACGCACATCCTTGTTTGGGGATGCACAACATAACAGTGCAAAATAGTATGCTTCATCATCTCGCCTGTCGTCTCTGTCGTTTAGGGTAATAAAATATAGATTATTCTTTAATCTTTTCTTTATTTTATCGATGGAGTGAAACTCTGACAAAACTTCCGATAATTCAGCGGATTTCTTCTCACTGCCAAAATAATAATCAAATAGATAGTTGCTACAATTAAATGGTTTGTCTGTAAAACCTCCCATTACTGCAAGACAATCCCTTGGCCGGATTGGTGAAAAAACAGTCAAGAAAGAATCAATCGACGATTTATTGAAACGGATCTTAACAAGTGTGGTGTATTGCAAATTTTCTATAAGCCCGCAGCGTTGCAATATCTCCATAATCTTTAAATAATCTGGAGACATTTTGTCAAATAACGCAATGGTAATAGCCTCCTCTAATCCGTATATGCTCTCCACCTTGTTATCTATTATAGAAACTTGCTCATCAATTGATTTGCCCTGTATATCAGCGAAAAGGGAACGGGCAATTAAAAAATCTGTAAGTGAATCAATGAGAAATTGATAGTACTGCACCGAATCACTTTCATATGTTCCGAGGAAACCCATCTGAAGCATCAAAGAAATGTAAAATTCACCAGTTGTAATTACAGACATTAGACTGTCTTCATCAATACTCTTTTCCCCATGTTCATACATCCATCGTGCTACTCTTTTCGTATCTTCCCATAGATCAACTCCTCTATATGTATTGCTCCCGTTAAGAGCTCTACTGGCAGCCTCCTTGATATATCGCTCTAAAATAAAAGTTATGGAGGCAATCCCTTTTTCTGTTTCATTTACAAGTTTTGGAGAACGGAGAACATTAAGAAGCTTGCTTAATAACAGAGCATTGTTAGAAAATAAAATGTCCTCGTACATATATATGTCAGGAACTTTCAACTTCAGCAATTCATTCAATGCAGATTCAAATGATACGCCCTGAAAACGATATTTAGCTTCAGCAATCTCCTTAAACTTTACTAATAAATTCTCGTCCATAGCGTTTGTTCGATATGTTATTACGATCCTAATGCCTAGATACTTTTTCAGCTCTGTAAGTAAATTAAGAAGTTCTCTCTGTCCATACTCCGACATTTCATTGATGGCATCGACAATGAAAACAAATCTATTCTTATGATTATTAATAATCTCATTAACATCAATATTTTCAGTATCTTTTTCAAATTTCCCGTAAATACATAAATGCGGTATTTGTTCATTCTCTAAACTTTCTTCTAAACACTTTACAAAAAAACTTTTCCCTATACCGCCCTCTCCTGAAATCAGACAAAACTTGTGCTGACTAACACATTCCTTAACCTCGTTCAAATTCAATCCATGCCAAGATCTTTTCTTTTTATGGATAGCGTCGATACATTCTGAAATCTCATTAATGAACACTTCTTTATTCGTTGCAAAAGCATCATAAGATGAAAACATATTTTCTAACTGTCTAATCTCATCTTCTATGCCTTCATCTTGCGAGAAGCGGCGAACTTGCGGAAGACAACCCATAAGGATATCCATTATCTTTGGGTCTTCCCACTGCATCGTAAAATCGTTATGAGTGATAGCGTTCATTCTTTCTCTGTGCTTTTTATTTAGCAATTCATAATTCATGAAGCATCCTTTCAACAGAAAACAGTGATTTCAGTATTCTACTAATGATACTTTTAATAGCCTAACAATCATAGTGCCTGATATTTCTTACATGTGAATTAGTGGTAATACATTTTTCGCACCTTCAGGCTGTGACGTCTTATATCAGTGCCAAATTAGAATAATTTATATAATACAAACTGACATATCGAATCATTTCTGCAAGAGAGTTATCAATGGAAAAGCCGTGTACGTGTAGATAGAAAATCACTCAGTACAAAAAGAATATCAGCCATTACAAAAAATCTTACGGAAACATTTGCCGCGCTCAGAAATATATGATACTGTACATACAAGTATTGGTTTTGGTGCGACTGGTGATCGCACGCGGATTTTGAAAACCTAAACCTCTCGAATTGCTCTGTATAGGCTACACTGGAGATCGGAGAATAACACAGGTTTGCATTATGGCGTGAAGTTAAAACGCTGCGAGCTGGTTCCGTCACGAAGGGTGCCCCTAACAACATGTGAGAGCCGGTGATATTACATTTTACATCGTTACACCGGTTGCATAGAAATCAAAAACGATTTTGAATTGTAAGAAAATGGAAGCGTTTGAAGCGCTTTTTTTTATGGAAAAAAGGGTGAGGAACTACTCAGTTATCGTTTTACGAGTCCTTGCCCTTTTAATTATCGGTAAGATTGATTATTAGGAGTTTCTTATTTCATCTTCAAAAAACACCGGATAAACACCATCACGTTGCAGTAACATTAACAAGATGCATTGTTCGTTAAATTTGTCTCTACGCGTTTTTTCTATGATATCAATGGTTGTTTATCTGCTACAGACTGATCCGCAAATAAGAAGCATTGAGGCGCTTTTTTTATGGAAGCAGGACGGGGTTGCTGTTACGTAAATAACAAGTACTATCATCACGTCACGGCAACACAAATAAGGTGCGCTACTCAATTACCGATGATAATGACAAGCTTTCTGTAATGCTAATGGTTTAGCTTTTCTAGACTCAAAAGAGAAAGGATACATTCAATAAAAAGATGAAAAATGAAGTGAGAATTTGTGAAAAAGAATTATTAAAAGTATGCGAAGCAGCAATGCTTTTTAACATTGGACAGAATAAACTGCGAGAATTAACCAGTTCAGAGGAATGTCCGTTTGTCCTCTTTTTGGGCAACAGGCGTTTAATCAAAAAAGCACAGTTCTTAAAATATTTAGAAAATGAGTATTCTATTTAATTTGTCTGAAGGATGAAAAGGCGAAAACGGAAAGTCTTATGCCATTTAGGAAGGGGTAGAAATGGCAGCAAGAAAAGATAAGAAAGGTCGTGTCCTAAAAGAAGGAGAACGACAGAGAAAAAACGGAACATATGAATATCGATGGACTGAGCGAAATGGTCAAAGACACTCAATATATGCAAATAACTTATCCGAACTTAGGGATAGAAAAGAGCAGCTTGTTGTAGATAGGTATAACGGTTTGAGAGTTGGTTCAAATCAAATAACTCTGAATCAACTATACCTTCTTTGGAAGAAACTAAAAAAGGGAATTAAGGAGAATACTTTTCAAAATTATCAATACATGTACGAGCATTACGTTTTTGATAAGTTAGGTCATAGGAAAATAAGAACGGTTAAGCGTTCAGATGTTCGTCTATTTTACTGCTATTTGGTAGAACAACAAAACCTTAATGTGTCAACTATTGATTGCATTCATACGGTTCTTCACCAAGTTTTACAAATCGCAGTTGAAGATGATTTTATAAAAACGAATCCGTCAGATAATGCGCTAACTGAACTTAAAAAAGTTTACAATGTTGATCGCAAGCGTAGGAAAGCCCTTTTAATTGAAGAACAAAAGCTTTTAGAAGATTTCTTATCTAAAGAAGGTACATACAGGCACTGGAAGCCAATTTTTACTGTGATGCTTTACACAGGTCTTCGAGTAGGAGAAATAACAGGATTACGATGGGAAGATATTGATTTAGAGAAGGGGGTTATTTATGTTAATCATACTCTCGTGTTCTTTTCATTGAGAGGGAAGAGCACCTATGCGATAAATACACCCAAAACGTCGAAAAGCAAACGGGTAGTTCCAATGATGAGTACAGTTAAAAACGCCTTTCATGAGGTTAAAGAATATTATGAAAAAGAAGAGATTGTCTGCAATTCTATCATTGATGGCTACACAGATTTTATTTTTCTGAATAGGTTTGGATGTGTAATGAATTACACAACACTTAACAAGGCGTTGAACCGTATTGTGAGGGATTGTAATTTAGAGCAATTGGAAAAAAACGAAGATGATAGTAATGTGTTGCTTTTGCCAAGGATTAGTTGTCATTCGTTTCGACATACATTTACAACTAGGATGATCGAATCGTCCATGAAAATAAAGGCAGTACAGGAAATTCTTGGCCATGCAGATATCGGTACAACGATGAATATATATGCTGAAGTTACTGATGAGCTAAAAGTTCAAGAAATCGGTGTTCTCGAAAAGTACATGAAGGAACAGGAGCTTACCCCTTTGAACTCAACGTACCCCTAAGAATACCCCAAAATGAAGTTAAGTTATGGAGACTTATGAGCACATATTTGAGCCTAGTTTCTAAGGGGTGAGCGTACGACAAGATATAATGGGTTGTGTGAAGGTAAAAACCATATCCCGACAATGAAACCGTTAGGGGAATAAACGACTGGTATATCGGCTTTTTTGGAGTGAAATTGTGGGAAATACCCCAAATTTTTACCCCTCGTAATACCGATTTACCCCAGTAGAAAACAGAAAGGCACGTTTTTTCCCACGATGAAATTCCGGGTAGAAGCCACTAGCAATAATTCGTCGTCGCTTGACACATTTTCCTAGGCGTGTTTCTCATTGTAGACAGCCATCACAGTCATCTTGAGGGGCTTTGTAACATCTCAGGTATTTGCTCGTACTCTTTTGGCATATCAGGTGATGGCATGGAAGCGCGGGTACATTCGACGGAATTTGTTTTTCTAAGTGTCGCAACACAATGGTACTTTCTGATTGGCAGGATAAACATCTACACCGGTAATAATGCCAATTGAACAGTCAGCACTGGTTTGCTTAAGATAGCCTAATCCGGTTTTACATCCATGCGTTCGTCATCTGGCCAAATGTCTGGACTTACTCAAAGCATTTTTTGTGCATAATAACAGCAAATAATAATCACAAATAGCTCAATTAAGGTATCTGTACAAAAAAATGCCACATAGAAGTAACATTAATTTCTATGAAAAAGGTATTGAGTCTTGTCTGACACGAGGCTGTATAATCCAGTCATGAAATGATATCCGGGTGTCTTTTCGCAGGCAAAGGATCCGTGTACTGCGAAGAAGAAGAAAAGAAGAGAGAAAAAGAAGAGGAAAAGGAGATTTATATGAGTACTTTCGCTATTAAAAACGCTATAGTAGTCACCTGTAATGAAAACGATGAAGTTATTAGAGATGGAGCTATCATAGTCGATGATAATAAAATCACGGCAGTTGGTAGAACTAAAGATCTTGAGGAAAAGATCAGAGAATGTGATGAGATTATCGACGGAAGAGACAAGATCATAACGCCGGGTCTGATCAGCGTGCACGATCACGTGATAGGCCATGTGTTCAAAGGGTTTACGGAAGATGGTGCGGAAGACTATTTCTACAAGCACTGTTTCTCAATGGAAACTTTCCTTAATCCCGAGAACTCTTACTGGTTCGCTTATGCAGGTCTGATGGAAACACTGAAATTCGGATGTACGATGATCAATGACCTTTTTCATTACTCACAGTCCACGGCAGAAGCCGTAGAAGACATAGGGATGAAAGCAATTATCCAGCATAAGGTATTCGATATTGACCTGAACAATCTGCAGCACAAGAATTATGAGAGATTCTATGATGCTGGGATAAAGCGCCTTGAGGAGAACGAAGAACTTATTAAGAAATGGCATAACAAGGCCGATGGCAGAATCAAATGCTGGGTCGGAAACCATGCACCTGATACTAACTCACCGGAGCTCTTAAAAGCAGGCAGAGAGCTTGCGGATAAGTATGGTGTGGGTATACATATTCATGTAGCTCAGACAGTACAGGAACATGAAATGATCAATAATACCTATGGTATGAGTTCCGTTAAATTCTTGGATTCTCTCGGATTTCTGAAAGATGATGTTATATGTGCCCATCTTGCTTTCGCGGATACAGAGGATATAGCAATCTTGGAAAGAACGGGAGCAAAATTTGCTCATTGCCCGGTTATAATGGCTAAGTTCGGTACATTCCCTAGGATAAAAGAATTTCTCACTTCCAAAGTACCTATGGCAATCGGAGATGACTGGGTAACTTTAAATCCATGGGGTGATATGAGAGCTGCAATTGAAGTTACAAGAGCAGTAACGGGAGAAGCTCTTCAGTATGCGATCCGTGCATTCCGCATGATGACTATAGATGCGGCTAATCTGCTGAACCTGGGAGATGAGACAGGATCTTTGGAAGTCGGCAAGAAAGCGGATCTGATTGTGATCGATGCGCTTAGACCTAACCTCGTACCTATGAAAGATGTTATTCCGTCACTTGTGTATAACATGACGGGAAACGAGGTGGAAACTGTCTATGTTGATGGAAAGAAGATAGTTGATGAAGGTCGTATTCTTGCCAAAGACGAAATAGAAGTTATGAGGAAAACGCAGAGTCTGGCTGAAGAAGTCTGGACCAAAGGTGGCGTATGGCCGGAATAGAGGAAGGAGTACATAAATGTCAGAAAAAAATTTACAGAGTCAGGAAATTGATCTGACAAAAGATTATGATTCTCTGGAACCGGTTCCGATGGAGGCGAGAACATACAATAAATTAAACATGTTTCTGATGTGGTTCGGTGCCAACGCTAAACCGGGTAACTGGTTTATAGGCGGTGTATTCGGTGTTGCCGGTCTGATGGGCGCACTGTTTATAACGGTATTAGGTTCCGCAGTAGCATATCTGTTCAATATAGGTATAGGACTCATTGGATTCACAGCAGGTATAGCCACATTTGCAATAACAAGGACGGTATTCGGTATAAGAGGATCAAAGATATTCTCAATTCTGAATGCCACATCCTTTGTAGGATGGTGCTTCATTAACGGTATAGTAGCTGCAAAGGCGATGAACGCTGTAAGTATTGCAACAATAGGATATGACAACCTCTTTGTATGGGGAGCAGTAATGGGCGTTCTCCAAGGTGTATCCGTAATATGGGGAAGAGAGGCGATCAGAAGGATAGGAACAGTTGGATCGGCTATTTTGGTCGTTGCTTCCGTAGCAATCTGCATAGTGCTGATGATCAAGCTTCCGAAAGAATCGCTTTTACAACCAATGTCCGATGAAACGAGATCTCAAATGGGTGCATTGTTTTCAATGTGTATAGGTGTCAATTTGGGATGGGCTCCGGCGGCAGCAGACTTTGGAAGATATGCCAAGGACAAGGGAACTGCCACATGGATCTCATATGTATCATTGCTGATCACGGCAGCACTTTTCTTTATGACCGGAACAATGGGATATATCGCTACAGGTGAATATGATCCTGCAGGACAGTTTCTGGCCATGGGACTGGCATGGCCGTTCCTCATTCTGATAATTATCCTTACGGTAACAACAAATGTAGTCAATATATACACAGGCGCGATGTCGCTGGAAAACGCTTTTGCAGGAAAACTATCGCCAAGGAAGGCAATACTGATACTTGCGATCATACAGGTACCTCTTACGGCATATTATCCATTGCTCGGTCATGCGCAGACATTTTTCAACTATCTGTCTATAATATTCGGACCGCTATTTACTATCCTTATTGTCGATCACTACCTTGTAAAAAAGCGTAAACTCATAGTATCGCAGCTTGATGTAAAGGAAGGCATCTACTGGTATAACAATGGATTCAATATTGGTTATATAATCATAGACATAATTGGAGTAATTCTATATCTGTGGTTTACCCATATCAATCTACTTGCTTCAAGCATCGGAGTAATGATACCAATGATGATAATTGTGGCAATACTAACGTTTCTATACGGAAAATGGCAGGTTAAAACAGGTCGGATGCAATTAGAACCATAGTCGAAGCAGGGCTTCCTCCCTAGAAGCAGGTGGAAGGCCCTGCTTTTTTATATTCTGCAACAATAGACCTGTATTAATAAGCTATAATACGCATGTATCGGTTAAAATCGCTTAAATACGTTCCAAAATTTTTCGGTCACGTAGAATGATCGAGCTGTTGGCAAAGTCGTTTAGTCACGGGTTGTTCGTAAAAATGATTCTAGGATGACGCATATGATGGAGGATATCAATGGCTCTCAAGATAGGTGAAGTGTCAAAACTATTAAATATCTCAATCGATAGCATACGGTTCTATGAAGACCATGAAATAATCACTCCGAAAAGGGACGAATGCAGCGGATACCGCCTTTATGAACCATGGGATATTTTTTTCCTTATGGACTGTATTAAATACAGGAGTTTCGGTCTGGCGGTCAAGGATATTGCTAAGATGCTTCATTCCGAATCGATCTCCTACTATGTCAAGAAACTAAACATAAGAGAAAAGGAAATAATGCTGGATATGGAGCGTAATACTCTGCTGTACGACAGGATACGAAAGTTCAAGGAAGATATTGAAACCATCCATCTTAATCAGGGACATTTCTGGTTCAAGAAGATACCTCCGCAGATGTACTATGTTTATTCGATCAGTTACGGTGATGACTATAGCGATCTTGATATAAATGACTGCATTCTGGCCAACTGGCTCGACAATCTCCCGTTTACTGAATATGGCGTCCATATTTCAGTAGAAGATCTCACTAGTCAAGTCAATGTCATGAACAGATGGAGCTGTATCATAGAAAAAAGATTATTTGATATTCTTAATATCAAGAAAACCAATGAAACAAAAGAGGTGCCGGAACAGCTCTGTCTCTGCACTGTGATCAATATCGGCAAAAAAGGACAACTGTCATTCGATCTTTTCAAGCCTTTCTTGGACTATGTCGAAACGATTCCTTATGAGATAACCGGAGACCTTATAGGTAAACTGCTTGTCAGATTAAATCAAAAAGGAAGCTTCTGTCGCTTTGTAGAGGCTCAGCTTCCTGTCCGAATGGTTTTATAACATTATCATAGATCAAACATAATCCTATAAAAGAGTATGTCGCAACAACATTCTACGCACGAACATAACAATCATGAAGAAAGAAGAAGAGGCATATGCGTCAATCAGTCAAAAAAATGTATATTAATCATCGATCCATTACGTTCGTTCTTAACCTCAAAAAGATAATATGAGCGAAATTCGCATGCTTTAAGGTACATGATCAGTCGGCGAAGGACTGAAATGAAACCGTACTTTAGCGTTCAGCATCAATTCTTCATGTCTTGCATCTTGCTTTCAAGAGGCTTATTGAAACGATCACCATCATCGCTGCTAAAGCGACTGATCCGATGAGTTGTCCGATCGCTGCCGCAGGGACTGGTTCCATCGGCCAAGGCTCTATGAAAGCGGCCAGGCAAGCTCTGAAAACCCAGACCACCGTTAAAAAAGTGTAAAACACAAAGGTCTCGCGATTTAATGAAAATGCACTTTTGCCCAATATAATCAGAACGAGACTACTGCCGAACAGTAGGGCTGAAAAACAGTAGTTCGTATAATCAATTCCTACGATAAGGTTTTCATACTGCATTGGAAGATAGTCGTACCAGTTAAACATGGTCGGGACAAAGAAGTGCCATAGGCCAACAAGCATACTTATTGACAAGCTAATATAGTAGAAAACTTTTACTATTTTTTTCATAATAATCCTCTGCTTACATCACGCAGGTCGTTCTGCGAAGTGCCAAACGATCGACGTTTTCTGTGACAAGATTTGCCTTAATTAACGTGCAAAATACTTGAAATCAAACAACGTTATTTTAACAGGATTTCTTAATTATGAGAGTAAAAATAGAGTACGAAAGGAAGGATTTACAGTAATTTTACAGGTGTCTTTACGAACGTTTTTGTGTTGATGTATAGAAATATTTACATAATCATCTAAGCTGTTGTTTTGTGAATTTTTGACAATATACCTACTAGAATTGTCTTCGTAAATTTATGTGGAGATCTAGAATATTTACTTGATCTTATAATTTGTTGATTGGTGTACGTATTTGGCGATTTGCCTGTAGGAGTCGCACGGACGTTTCTGTATAAGTATTTATTTGTTTTGTTACTTTCATACTGTTGCTTGGAATAGAGGTTTGGCGGTATATTTGCAAGGAGGCACTGCAGATCATTTAGGTGTTATTATAAATTTTTCCGAATATTTAGAAGATTTTGCCGAATATTCAGAAGCTTTCGCCGGAATTGGGGGATTGATGTTATGCCTGTTGGGATTATTGTGAACGTTTTGTCTGTTGTGACGGGTGGCCTTATCGGCTCTGTTGTGGGAAATAGATTATCTGAAGATCTTAAAAGCACGATGACTTTGGTTTTTGGCTTGTGTTCAATGGGCATGGGCATTGCATCGATTGTCGTGATGAAAAATATGCCTGCTGTCGTCTTAGCGATTATATTCGGCACACTGATCGGACGAGCCTTGAAGATCACAGTTTCCATTCAGAAGCTTACTGGTTATGTACTCGGAAAACTGATGAAGAATCAGGATCAGGGGGCAAACGACCTGATGTTAACGGCTGTGGTGCTTTTCTGTGCCAGCGGGACGGGTATTTGCGGTTCTCTTGAATCTGGTATGACAGGCGATCATAGTTTGCTACTCGTAAAGGCTGTTTTAGATTTATTCACAGCCATGATTTTTGCTTCAAAGCTCGGAAAAGCGACGGCGATGATTTCGATACCACAATTCATAATCATGATTTCTCTCTTCTTGCTGTCAAGATTGATCGTTCCTTTGACAACGGGAGTCATGATTGATGATTTTAAGGCATGCGCCGGACTTATCTTGTTGGGTACAGGTTTCAGGATGGTGGATCTCAAACCGTTTCCTACAGCAGATATGATTCCTGCGTTAGTTTTGGTTATGCCGATCAGCTATGCATGGGTTACATGGCTTTTGCCGTTGATAGGGTAGAGGTTCTACTTTAATACTGTATTATTTATGTAAAGACGGCGTGATAGATTAGACTGGACGAATCGCTTGTTCCGCGCCCTGATCTGCATTTTTTCAGCCGTGATAATTGATGTGCTTGTAAAAGCGATGATTACACGATGATTGCTCAGTTTACTCAGCTGTTTACTCAGTTGTTTGTTAATGTGCACAGTCGACATCGGGCAGGTGCCCTTTTTCATGTATAATGTATCGGGATTGTCGATTCGGCGTCTCATTATTAAACGTAATTCAACCAGAAAGGACATTTAGATGAACGGTTATTTCGTACTTCCTCAGGCTAAAAATGAGCCGATTCAGGATTATTCACCGGGAACGCCTGTGCGAGCAGCGCTGAAGTTTGAGCTGGAGCGCCAGTCGAATATTACAGTTGATATTCCTTTGATCATCGGCGGTAAAAGGATCGAGACGGGCAATGTTAAAAATGTGGTGATGCCCCACAATCATGGTCATGTACTCGCGCGCGTTCAGCAGGCCGGCGAAAAAGAACTTAAGTTGGCTGTTGAGGCGGCTATGGAGGCGAAAGCATCCTGGGCTTCCATGCCTCTTGAACATCGTCAGGCGATCTATTTAAAGGCGGCAGAGTTGCTGTCAGGTCCGTGGCGTCCTGTCATCAATGCGGCGACGATGCTGGGACAAAGCAAGACCGCCCATCAAGCTGAAATTGATTCAGCCTGTGAGCTGTGTGATTTTTTCCGTTTTGATGTGGCATGTGCGGATGAAATTTATCGCATTCAGCCGGATAGCGCAAAAGGTGTTTGGAATCGCACGGAATATCGCCCGCTTGACGGTTTTGTGCTGGCGATTACACCGTTTAACTTTACGTCTATTGCGGGTAATTTGCCTGCTGCGCCGGCATTGATGGGCAACGTCATCGTATGGAAGCCGGCAAGCACTGCGGTACTTTCAAACTATTATATTTATGAATTGATGTGTGAAGCTGGACTGCCTCCGGGCGTGATCAACTTTGTTCCTTCTTCCGGCCGTGATGTTAGCAAGTACGTTGTGAGCGATCCGCGCCTCGGCGGTTTTCATTTCACCGGATCGACGGCGACATTTAATGCCATATGGCAGCAGATTGGATCCAACATCGGTTCTTATCGGCAGTATCCTCGCCTTATCGGCGAAACGGGCGGCAAAGATTTCGTTTTTGCGCATAAGTCGGCGGACGTACCGTCGCTTGTCGCAGCGCTTGCTCGCGGCGCGTTCGAATATCAGGGGCAAAAGTGCTCTGCCGCATCGCGAGCTTATATCCCTAAGAGTCTGTGGCCTGAGGTGAAAGAACTTTTACTTGAAGAGATTGAGGCGCTTAAAGTAGGCGATCCTGCTGACTTTACGACGTTTATGGGCGCCGTGATCGATCACAACTCCTTTAACACGATTAAGAGTTACATCGATGAAGCTCGTGCGTCGGATGATGCTGAAGTCCTCTGCGGCAGCTGCGATGACAGCAAAGGCTATTTCATCTATCCGACCGTTATCGAGGCGAAAGATCCGCAGTATCGCACCATGACTGAAGAAATTTTCGGACCGGTGCTAACCGTCTACCCATATGACGATGACCTGCTGGATGAAACGCTTGAACTTTGCGATACGACGTCGCCTTATGCTTTGACAGGCGCCGTCTTTGCACAGGATCGTGAGACATTAATCAGGATAGAACAGAAGCTTAGCGGAGCGGCCGGCAACTTCTACATCAATGACAAGCCGACTGGTGCTGTCGTCGGACAGCAGCCGTTTGGCGGTTCACGTGCATCCGGCACGAACGATAAGGCAGGTTCCATTTTTAATATGATTCGTTGGACGAGTCCGCGTGTGATCAAAGAGACTTTCGTGCCTTCTACTGACATCGCGTACCCATACATGAAAGAGGACAGCAACGCCTGAGTTTCGTTTTACTTGAAAATCGGGCGACGCACAAAGCTCGTCACCGGAATAGCAAGTTGATAAAGAAATCTTGTCTTGCTCTCCGGTGATCGGTGCGCCAATAACAGAAAGAGGTTTTTGTGGACGATCAACGGATCGAGAGTCATCCGATCTTGCAATTTGAAAAAAGCGCGGTATTGTCTTTCACTTTTGACGGACAACCTATGCAGGGAAGGGAGGGCGACACCGTTGCCTCTGCTCTTTTCGCAAACGGTGTTCAGGTGTTTGGCCGTCATTTTAAGACGAAACGCGCGCGCGGGTTTTATTGCGCGATCGGAAACTGCAGTTCGTGCTTGATGGTTGTAAACGGAAAATCAAATGTCCGGACATGCACGACGTATCTTGAAGAGGGGATGGTCGTTGAGACGCAAGAGGACCGCGGCAATTTGCTCCGGAAACGACAAGTCGGGCAAGCGCTCGATGTGTCGAAAGGAGCGTCGGATGATGTATGAAACGGATGTTGTCGTCATCGGCGGCGGACCGGCCGGCCTTATGGCGTCAAATGCGGCGGCTGAGGCTGGAGCGTCGGTACTGCTGATCGAGCGGTTCGCGCACCTCGGCGGTCAACTCATTAAGCAAACACACAAATTTTTCGGTTCTGAAAAACAGTACGCCTCCGTTCGCGGAATAGACATTCCATCCCGAATAGCGGAGGAAAGAGCACTCGTTGAGGATCGCGTAACGATATGGACACGATCGACAGTTCTCGGTCTTTTTGAGGACGGTGTCATCACGGTCGATCGCGATGGAAAATACTGCAAAATCAGACCTTCCCGCATTATCGTGGCAACAGGGGCGTCGGAGAAGTTTCTGACCTTTCCAAACAATGATCTTCCCGGCATATACGGCGCAGGTGCCGTGCAAACCATGATGAATGTTTACGGCGTTTGTCCCGGACGGCGCGTTCTTATGGTTGGCGCGGGCAACATCGGGCTGATTGTCAGTTATCAACTGTTACAGGCCGGTGTTGAAGTTGTTGCCGTTGTCGAAGGCCTTCCAAATATTGGAGGTTATGCGGTACACGCAAGCAAGATTCGACGTGCCGGTGTGCCGATTCTGACGTCGCATACTCTTTTGAGGGCGGATGGAGTCGACGGTGTCGAGTCTGCGGTGATCGCCCAAATCGATAATCGCTGGCAGCCGATCCCGGGAAGTTCAAAATCTGTATCCTGTGACGTCATCTGTATATCTGTCGGTCTCTCGCCGCTTACGGAATTGTTGTGGCAGGCAGGATGCGACATGCGCTATGTCCCGCAATTAGGCGGATATGTTCCTCTCCGCAATGAAAGACTCGAGACGACTGTGCCTGAGATTTATATTGCCGGTGACGTCGCCGGTATTGAAGAGGCGAGCGCAGCGATGGTTGAGGGTCGACTTGCAGGACTCGAAGCGGCGGCGTCGCTCGGTTTAGGTTTCACGACACTTGACGATGAACGCGCCGATCTTTGTCAACAGCTTGACGAATTGCGTGCCGGTCCGAGCGGTGAGAAAATCCGATCCGGTCTTGTAAAGGCAGGTATTGCATGAATAAAAACGTAACCATCTTGATTCCAACGGACGTTGCAGAGGGTTTCAGGATTCAACGCAGTTCTCCTTACACGATGTGCAAAAGCGGACATTGTACGAAAGGAGCTTCACTATGTTGACTTCAACCGGCATTGCCGATAACGATTTGATTCAGCGCTGTCTTCCTTCGCCTTCGCGGCGTGCATCGGGGCCTTACCCGATGATTGAATGTTTCCAAGAGATTCCCTGTAATCCGTGCAGTACTTCGTGTCCTTTTCATGCGATTCTGCCGATGGACTCCATTCATGACATTCCGGTCTTGGATTTTGAAAAATGCACCGGATGCGGTGCATGCGCGCGTGTTTGCCCCGGTCTTGCGATTTTCATCATCGATGAAAGTCGCAAGGACGGTACCGGATTGGTCACGTTACCGTACGAATTTTCTCCTCTTCCTAAAAAAGGGGAGATCGTTTCTACGATGGATCGTGCAGGATGTGTGATCGGAGAGGGTACTGTCGTACGTGCTTCGGCCGGGAGAACATCCGGGACGCCGCTTGTGACGATCAACGTTCCGATTGAGCAAGTGCATGACGTTCGTTTCTTTTGCAGTAAAGAGCGTGCTGATCGATTTTCGCCTGCGAATGCTTTTGAAACAACTGTAGATATGACCATCGTCTCAGTAATTGATAATGATACCGAATTAGATAATGAAGCCGATACCGTAATACCGTCCGATACCGTAATACCGGCTATCGTCGAAGATAATATTTGTGCCGGAAAAGAAGAGTTGCTATCCGTATCTAAGAGCAGCGATAACGATAAAAATGAGTGTGGCGATAGCGAACAAATTGAATGCGATGACAACGATAAAAATGAGTGTGATGATGACGAACAAATTGAATGCGATGACAACGATAAAAATGAGTGTGACGATAGTGAAATAAATGATCGTTATGATAATGATATCGATATGGACGATGATGAAGCGATAATCTGCCGTTGTGAGGGGATTACGCGACGCGAGATTCGCGAATTGATTGCGGAAGGGTATACGACCGTAGATGAAATCAAACGCATCAGCCGTGCCGGTATGGGCCCTTGTCAATCGAGGACGTGCGGGCCGCTCATCGCCGATGAAATCGCCCGTATGACGGGACAGACGCGTGACTCGATTCAGCCTTCGACGCATCGTCCTCCGGTCGTCGCGCAACCAATTTCTTTTTTCACAGGAGGTGACGACGAATGATCCTTCCAAAAACAGCTTCAGTCGTAATTGTAGGCGGAGGCGTATCCGGTTGTTCAATTGCGTGGAATCTGGCGCATCGCGGCGTGAAGGACATCGTCCTTCTGGAGAAAGAGACACTCGCAAACGGTTCAACAGGACGTTGCGGCGCGGGTATTCGCATGCAATGGGGTGCCGAAATGAACTCACATCTCGCGCAATATTCAGTGCGTTTTTTTGAAAAAGCCAATGAAACGCTGGAGTATGAGCGAGATATTGAGTTTGATCAGAGCGGTTATTTGATCGTAGCGGCCAATGAAAAAGAAGCGGTACAATTCAAAAAGAACGTCGCGTTGCAGAATCGTCTTGGCATTCCTACGGTCTATCTTACGCCGAAGGAGGCGCAAGAGATCGTACCGATTATCGATACATCACAGTTCGTCGCGGCAACGTTCTGCCCTGAAGACGGCCATCTCAATCCATTCCATACGACAGAAGCGTTCGCGAAGTCGGCGGAAAGACTGGGTGTCAAGATATTTAAACATACCGAGGTAACGGGGATAGACGTAAACCAAGGGCGCATAGAGGCTGTTGAAACATCGCGCGGGCGCATCAGTACGGACACTGTTGTTGTCGCTGCCGGAGGCTGGTCGAAGGAGATTGGCGCCATGGCGGGCGTCGATATTCCGATCTATGCTCAGCGGCATCAGATACTCGTGACGGAACCTCTTGAGCCTGTGCTCGGTCCTATGGTGATGGGGTTTGATTACAACATCTACATTCAGCAAGTGCCGCACGGGTCGATCATTATGGGTCGGAGCGATAACACGGAGCCTCGTGACTTTCGCGTCACATCAGGATGGCGCTTTACCGAGGAGATGACAGAGACATGTTCAAAACTTCTCCCGCCTTTGTCGCAGGTGAACATCATCCGGCAGTGGTCGGGTCATTACTGTATGACAGAAGACGCGCAGCCGATCTATGGTCCTGTTCCGGAAGTAAATGGCATGTACCTCGCGTGCGGATTCTCCGGGCATGGGTTTATGCTGGCTCCTGCAACCGGCCAGCTGATCACGGATATGATCCTTGGAGAACCATTGACGATTGATGTATCAAATCTTGATGTCGGGCGGTTCCAACGCGGAGAGTTGGTCTTTGAAAGTTCTGTTGTTTAATAAATATAAAAAACGATCTTTGCTGAGTAATTTGGTAAAAAACGAAAGATGAAGAGCATAGATAAAAATATGCCACACTCCGTAAGTATTTTTTAATAGAAAAATTGCGGTTAAAGCAACTGATGACTTGAAGACATAGTGACAAGACGACCGTAACTTAATTTTTTAACTTCTATACTGCATGAAGTATTGCAAACAAAAAGGGTGATCTTCGAAAAGACACCCTTTTTGTTTGTGAGTTGATTTCAATGACTGTTCGCGTTTGATCGAACTGATTTCTGTCTTGGGCGTTCTATTGTCAATTCTCGTCTTTAATCAGAGTTGTTCATGACATTGTTTTAAACGCTGTTCTTACGAAATCTTTGATGTCGTGAGCGAACCGTCTATTAAATGTGTCAAATTCCTTCAGTGACAGAAAAACGCTGTACTGTGTAGTAACTTACTTAGCCTTCTACTTCTTTCTTGCGTTCGGTGACATAGGCCACAGAGAGCGCAGCGCCGATCAGGAGCAGTGTCACGCCTACCCAGATGTCGGATGACGTTTCTCCCGTCGCGGGGAAGCCCTCTTGAGGCGCGACGACGATGCGTCCGTCGCCGTTTTCATCGGAGTATTTGTTAGGTACTGTTCCGCCGAGACCGTCCTTGAGATATGCGCAGATCACGTCGACGTCGATGACATCATTCTTGCTTGAGATGATCCGCTCATCGTCCTTGAACATCGTCATTCCGTCGCCCATGCTTTCAGAATAATAGGCGTTGATGACTAGGATGTATGTCGCGTCAGGATCGATGTCCTTGTCGCCGATTTTCACGTCATAGACACGGAAGTCGCCGTCGGCATACGTGCCGTCAACCTTTTCGAACATGCCCTTGTCGTCCGTCACAACTTTGGACGCCTTTGTAGGATCGATTTTGTACGTAAGACCGCTTGCGACAATAAAGCCTCCGCACTCCTTGTCGGGCAGCATACGAGCGCCCATTTCAAGAGCTTCCAGGATGTGCTGTCCGGTCGTTTTGATTTGGGTTACACGAGTGGCCCAAGGCATAACGGCGAGGATATGGCCGTACTGGATGTCGCCCTCTCCAATATTTGCACGGATCGATCCGCCGTTGAGGAAAGCAACGTCAGCTTTCTGGAATCCTTCGAGGTTGGGGTCATTGTTGGCATACCAGAGGTAGCCGTCCGTCAGGAAGTCGCCCATATTGGTGTCTTGCTTGCGAACCATGCGGTCGCCGGTTTCGCTATTATAAATGCACAGATCGAACGGAGTGCTGCCATAGACAGTCTCAAGATATGCGTATTCAGCTTCGACTTTCTTGACTTTTTCGTCCATATTCTTATATGCCTCAGAGGCTTTCTGCTCGTCCGTGACTTTATTGATGAGATTGGAGCTTGCACTGATGGTGCCGTCAGCGGCAACGGAAAGCTTGAGTGCGCCTAAATTATTGAGTTTTGAACCTGTAGATGTCAGCAGGACATTTTCTCCGGCTTTGTTCTTGACATTTTCACCAGGGATGATGCTGTGGGCGTGACCGTCTAGAACAACTCCTGCGCCTTCGGTGTTTGCGATAACGTCTCTTGACGACCAGCCGGCCTCGACGCCTGTATCACCAAGGTGACTCAAAATAATGACGTAATTAGCGCCGTCAGTTTTGCATGCGTCGATGTTGTCTTGAACACTTTTATAGAGATCGGCTGGTTCTTCTTGGAAAGTGTAGATAAAATTGCCTTCGTCATCTTGGAAGAATTTAGGCGAGCCTTTTGAAATGCTCTCAGGTGTATCCACGCCAACAAAACCGATTTTCACTTCTTTGCTGTCAATGGTGAAGGTCTGAACGTCGTATGCTTTGGGTAAGACGAGGTTGCCGTCAAGATCGGTAAAGTTGCAGCAAATGTAGTTTAGGCTGCTGGCATTGATTATGTCGATAAAGGAGTCCAGTCCGAAGTCAAACTCATGGTTGCCGGGAACGCAGATATCGTAGCCCAGTTCCTCCATCAATTTTATGGAATTTTCGCCTTTTGTGTCGGTGTCAATGGCAGAACCCTGTATGGAGTCACCCACATCGACGAGCAATACCGCGCCGGCAAGGCCTTCTGCTTCACCCATAATACCGGCTACACCGGCGTAGCCAAGACAGTTCTCGCTGGTGCCGTGGATCATGCTGCGATCACTGACACCTCCGTGGACATCATTGGTATAGAACACCACAATATCGCTTTTGGCTAAACCGATATCAGCTAAAGTGACCTCATCGGCAGCGAATGCGGTCAGCGGCATGGCTAAAAACATGACAGCGACCAAAAGAAATAACATGGTTTTCTTTAAGTGTTTCATAGTACCTCCTATACAATTAGCACAAAAAGTCGTCGCAAATATTGCGATCATTTAGTTAGTTATATTTTACCATAAGTTACGCTTGATAAATACTGAATTAACGGATAACGTTGTCAAGTTCAAGTCAATTTCATGTTAATTTACGGGAAGATGCCATTCATTCCTGTTGTAGAGAATGGATGACTGAAGAAGCTTTGCCGTTTCGGGTTACCGCCTCGGGCTTCTAATCAGTTGTTCAGGCGATATGAAATGTATATAATAATCATTGTTGTTTTTTGAAGGGAGCTTTGGCGCGAGGTGATTCGTGAACTAACACGCCATATTAAAGAATATAAGACATCAGCGATTATTACGCCGTTTCTAGTGTTAGGAGAGGTGCTCATCGAGATCACCATTCCTTTTCTTATTTCACGATTGATAACTGAAGTGATGTACGGAACGGAACAGAGCGCTTTGTTGCGGTATGGTCTGATTCTCGCTATTTGCGCTCTTATGTCCCTCACGCTCGGTACGCTGGCCGGATTTTCTAGTGCTAAAGCGTCCGCGGGGCTCGCGAAAAATTTGCGCCGAGCGCTTTTTGAAAATATACAGAAGTTCTCATTTTCGAATGTTGACCGTTTTGAAACGTCGTCATTGATCACGCGTCTTACGACCGATGTGGAATTTGTCCGCCAAGCTTTTATGCTGACGATCAGAACGGCGATACGTGCGCCTTTTATGCTCGTTTTTGCCTTCATTATGGGATTTGTGATCGGCGGAAAGTTGGCTTGGATTTTCTGTTTCACAGTACCGATTCTTGGCTTTGGTCTCTGGCGCGGGATTAGGACGACACTTCCTCTTTTTAAAAAATTATTCCGGAAGTACGACAAACTCAACCTTGCCGTTCAGGAGAACGTGAAGGGGATGCGCGTCGTGAAATCGTTTGTCCGTGAAAAAAATGAGATCAAACGCTTTTCAGCGGCATCGGAAGATCTTAAGCAAGATTTTACCCGCATAGAACGTATTATTGCGTTGCTCGATCCTTTGATGCAATTTTGTCTCAACGTCGTGATGGTCGTAATTTTGTCGTACGGTTCGTATCTTGTCATCAGTACACGCGGTCTTGATTTCGATGTCGGGCAGATATCTGCTCTTCTGACGTATAGCTTCATGATGCTTATGAGCTTGATGATGCTCTCGATGGTTCTTGCGATGTTGGTCATGGCACAGGAGTCGGGACGACGCATTGTTGAGGTATTAAATGAGGAGAGCGATCTTCTCAACGCGTCGAACCCGCGTCATGAGGTAGCGGATGGTTCCGTCGTATTTGATAACGTCTGCTTTAAGTACGCAAAAGACGCAGAGCGCTTTGCATTGGAGAATATCAATCTTAAGATCCGCTCAGGAGAGGTAATTGGCGTAATCGGTGCGACAGGATCAGCTAAGTCAACGCTCGTTCAGTTAATTCCGCGTCTCTACGATGTGACCTCAGGCGCCGTCCTAGTAGGCGGCGTCGATGTGCGAGATTACGATCTTGAAACGCTTCGTCGCTCCGTCGCGATGGTGCTGCAAAAGAATGTGCTCTTTTCCGGCACGATTGCGGAGAACCTTCGCTGGGGCGATCCAAACGCGACAGACGAGATGCTTCAAGAGGCCTGCAAGATGGCTCAGGCGCACGATTTTATAACGCGCTTTCCAGAAGGGTACGATACATTTATTGAGCAAGGCGGATCGAACGTATCCGGCGGACAGAATCAGCGTATCTGCATCGCCCGAGCACTGCTTGCGCGACCGAAAGTTCTGATATTGGACGACTCCACCAGTGCCATCGATACACAGACGGATGCCAAAATTCGTGCCGCACTGCGTTCTTATATCCCGGAAACAACGAAGATCATTATTGCGCAACGTTTAGCTTCCGTTCAAGATGCAGACTGCATTGTTGTCATGAACGACGGTCGCATTGATGCTGTCGGTTCGCACGATGAGCTATTTTATACCAACGACATCTACCGCGAAATCTATGAATCGCAGACGCGCGCAGAGGTTCTCCATGGTCAATAAAAGTGCGCAGAGAACCTCCGTGGACAATAAGAGAGGGAAAGGGACGATTCGTCGACTTTTTTCGATGATGCGTTCTTTCTACCCGGTGTTTTTGCCGCTTACGCTTGTCAGCATTGTTGCGTCGTCCGTCGTGTCAACGCTTCCTTCTCTTTTCATGCAAAGAGTGATCTCGATCATTGAGGCGACTTGGATGACAGGAACTTGGGACGAGGTAAAGGGCGATATTTTGTCTTCAATCGGTTTGCTAGTCGTGCTCTATATTATCTCCATTTCTTTGACAGCACTCTACACGCAGCTCGTGGCGATCATGTCGCACGGTGTATTAGATAAACTTCGCATGTCGCTTTTCTCACATATGCAGACGTTGCCGGTGTCGTATTTTGACCGTTACTCTTTCGGCGATATCATGAGCCATTACACCAACGATATTGATACTCTGCGCCAAGTCATCTCTCGAAGTCTTCCGAATTTTATACAGGCAAGTTTCGTTATTATTTCGATTTTTTGGATCATGCTGTACTTCAGTTTCTGGCTGACGCTTATCGTACTTGGCGGCGTTCTGATCATGTTCTTCATCGTTCGTATAATAAGCGGAGGAGTGGGTAAGTATTTTAGGTTGCGACAGCAATCAATGGGTGAAACGGAAGGTTTTGTCGAAGAGGCGATCACCGGTCTCAAGGTAGTCAAGGTTTTCTGTCATGAAGAGCAGATGATTGCCGATTTTAGCAAACACAATGAGTTCCTCGAAGAGACATCAAGAAAGGCAAGCAGTTACGCGAATATTCTCGGCCCGATTTTGAACAACGTCGGCAATCTTCTCTATGTTTTTGTCGCGCTTATCGGAAGTGCATTGTTGCTTTCCGGTGTACGCAATGTGAGTCTTTCAGGTTTGCCTTTGAGTCTTAGTATTGTGGTGCCGTTTCTTAACATGACGAAACGCTTTGTTGGCAATATTAATCAGGTTTCGCAACAGGTCAACGTACTTGTAGCGGGAATTGCCGGTGTGGAACGTGTCTTTAAGATGATGGATGAACCTTCTGAAGAAGACCACGGCTGTGTCACATTGGTGAATGCTTGTTTTGATGAGGAAGGTGAACTGAAGTCTTGTGAAGAACGAAGCGGTCTTTGGGCGTGGAAAAAGTGCGGGTCTCCAGAAGAGGACGTTACGTACACAAAACTTTGTGGCGATGTTCGTATGGAGCATGTCGATTTTTCATATGTTGAAGGTCAGACGGTTCTACATGATATCTCTCTTTACGCGAAACCAGGTCAAAAAGTGGCGTTTGTGGGTTCGACAGGCGCAGGGAAGACGACGGTCACCAATCTGCTTAACCGCTTTTACGGCATTGACAAAGGTCAAATCCGCTACGACGGGATCGATATCCGTGACATACGTAAACCGGATTTGCGACGCGCCATCGGCATGGTGCTCCAAGACACGAACCTTTTTACGGGAACGGTCATGGACAATATTCGCTTTGGCCGACTTGACGCAACCGATGACGAATGCATTGCGATGGCCAAGCTTGCCGGTGCACACGAATTCATTACACGGCTCCCGGAGGGTTATCAGACGTGGATCACCGAAAATGGCGCCAACCTGTCACAAGGCCAACGACAATTGCTCTCCATCGCACGCGCCGCGGTGGCCGATCCGCCCGTCATGATTCTCGATGAAGCGACGTCTTCGATCGATACACGCACTGAAGCGCTGGTGCAGCGTGGTATGGACGCCCTGATGAAAGACAGGACGGTGTTCATCATCGCGCATCGCCTCTCTACCGTCAGAAATGCCAATGTCATCATTGTTCTTGAAGACGGACGAATCATTGAGCGCGGCACGCACGACGACTTGATTTTGCAAAAAGGGAAATACTACGCGCTATACACCGGCACTCTTGAGCTTGACTGATCTTGACGAGACTTAGGATCTAATGCCGCCATCTGTTCGTTAGGGATAAGAAGCGGTGCATCCTTGTAGAGAGCACGCGTAGGCATCAGTATTTGCATTATAGAGCGCAGGCAAATATTAGTGTTTGCATTTCGCCGCCGGATAACTTGGACAGCATCAGGGTGTATTTTTCTCTCATGGTGATGAAGCACCTTATAGTAGTTTTTGACTGCAAGCACAACCTGTAGTTGTGTTCATTGTAACGTAATAGTTGATAAGGGTTTGCAGTATAACGCTGTCATGAAAATGTACCGTTCAGTAACTGTTAGATATGTTCTATGTGTGTTAACCGATATGATGTAAAATCGAAATATCGACACAGGAGAGTATTAGTCATGAGCACCCCATCCCAATCCAAGACAACAGACCAGGACACGTCACGGTGGCAAGATTTCGTTCACCGCTGCCTGACGTGCAAGGCTTGCCCGCTTTCAGCAACACGAAAAAATGTTGTCGTTTGGCGCGGCGGGATTAACGCGCCTTTGATGATTCTTGAGGAAGGGCCCGGCGCGGAGGAAGACCGGCTGGGAGAACCTTTCGTCGGTCGTTCCGGAAAACTTTTGGATCTTTTACTTTTAAGTTTCGAATTCACTAAAGAGGATTACCACATCGCTAATATTGTGAAATGTCGTCCTCCAGGAAATCGCGTGCCGACGCCTGAAGAGGCGGCCTATTGTCAACCGCTCCTTTCTGAGCAGCTTCGTCTTGTGCGACCGAAAGTCTATCTTTTAATGGGGGCGACTGCGTATCGCTACTTCACGGGAGAAGACAACCCGATTTCGCGTGTGCGAGGTAAATGGATTATATCGAACAACTGTTTTATCCTTCCCACGTTTCATCCGGCTTACATTTTGCGCGATCCGAGAAAGAAGACGTTGATGTGGCAAGATTTTGTGATGCTTCGGAAAAAAATGGAGGAGCTCCGGCTTATACCGCCGCTTTATAGAGGAACATCCTCGCAGAGCCAGGGTTGATTTGTCATGCCGCCGCTTTATTGGAGGAACGCCCTCGCAAAGGCAGTTTTGATTTGCCTAAAGTAATATTGACGACATGAACAGGGAGGAACATCTTTTTGACAAAAACGTGCATCAGAAAGGAAAATAATCATTTGCTTATCGGAGAGAACATAGATCAACTGGAACGCAGCGGCCGTTTTCAAATGCAAACGGACATGACACCGAAAGGTGATCAGCCGGAGGCTATTGAGGCGCTTGTAAAAGGTCTCCGTAGCGGCGACCGCTCGCAAACGCTTATGGGCGTCACAGGATCAGGCAAGACGTTTACGATGGCAAGTGTCATTCAGGAAACGCAGCGCCCGGCGCTTGTGATAGCTCATAACAAGACACTCGCGGGGCAACTCTGCGCCGAATTTATGGCTCTTTTTCCCGATAATGCTGTCGAATACTTTGTTAGCTATTACGACTATTATCAGCCTGAAGCGTATATACCGTCTCGCGACCTTTACATAGAAAAAGACTCCTCGATCAATGACGAAATCGACCGGCTTCGCCATCGCGCGACAGCGTCGCTTCTGGAGAGGCGCGACGTCATCGTGGTGGCATCTGTCTCCTGTATATACGGTCTTGGCGACCCCGAGGATTATCTCGGCCTGATGTTGAGTCTTCGCCCTGGAATGAGGCGATCTCGTGAAAGCGTCATCGACGATCTGATCCGTATTCAATACACGCGAAACGATTACGAAACGAAACGCGGTACGTTCCGTGTGCGCGGAGATACAGTCGATGTATTTCCGGCCTCCGAAGAGAGCACAATGACGCGTATCAGTTTTTTCGGCGATGAAATTGAGGAGATTCGCGAGATCGACGCTCTGACGGGAAAAGCACTTCGGGGTCGTTCTTATGTGGCGATTTTCCCTGCCAATCATTACGCGACAACACATGAGAAATTGAAGCGCGCCGTCGTTAAAATTAGCGAAGAGCTTGAATGGCGACTTAAAATGCTTCGTGACGAAGGAAAGCTTGTGGAAGCGTATCGCCTCGAGCAGCGGACACGTTATGACATGGACATGATGCTTGAGACCGGCTTTTGCAAAGGAATCGAAAACTACTCGCGTCATCTCACCAATCGAGAGGCCGGACAGCCGCCGTACACACTCATGGATTTCTTTCCGAAGGATTATCTCCTTTTTATTGACGAATCGCACGTAACCCTTCCTCAAGTCGGAGCGATGGTGCGCGGCGATCGCGCGCGCAAAACATCCCTTGTCGATTACGGATTTCGTCTGCCATCGGCTTTCGACAACCGACCGCTCTCATTCGAAGAATTCAAAGATCGCGCCGGACAAACAATCTTCTTTTCAGCGACACCGTCCGATTACGAAATCGAGCATTCAACGCGCGTTGTCGAGCAGGTAATCCGCCCAACGGGTCTCCTCGATCCTGAAATATTCGTACGACCTGCTGAAAATCAAATAGAAGATCTCATCGCTGATATTAACGCGAACACAGAGCACGGTGAGCGCACGCTTGTCTTAACGCTGACTAAGCGCATGGCGGAGGATTTGACTGACTATTTTAGAGATGAAGGTTTACGTGTCGCGTACCTTCACTCAGATATTGTGACAGTGGAAAGACTAGAGATTTTGCGTAAATTGCGTCAGGGCGCTTTTGATGTCCTCGTCGGCATCAACTTGCTACGGGAAGGTCTCGATCTTCCGGAGGTTTCCTTGATCGCGATACTCGACGCAGATCGAGAGGGATTCTTGCGCTCGGAGCGCTCACTGGTTCAGATCATCGGCCGAGCGGCTCGCAATGTTCGCGGGCGTGTCATCCTCTATGCCGATGAGATTACTGCGTCAATGGAACGAGCTATATCTGAGACGAACAGACGCCGTACCATTCAGGACGTTTTCAATAAGAAACACGGCATCACGCCGACGTCCATTAAGAAGGACATTCGCGATACCATCGACACAACGGTTGCGTTGATCGGTGAAGCTGTGATGGATACAGCAGAAGACGTCGAGGCGTTCGACGCATACCTTTCGGATATGTCACGTCAAGCACTTCTTAAAAAAGAGAAAGAAGTTGAGAAAGCGATGCGTGAAGCCGCCAAACAACTCAACTTTGAACAAGCGGCCATCTTGCGCGATCAGCTCATCCTTATCCGCGGCAAACTGAATCTTTAAGCGGTAACAGTGATGCATCCGCAGGGATTGAGCGGATGCAAAAATAGTGATTTCACTCGAACGAAAGGAATGGCACAAACGAGTATAACCGATCATATTTAATATGCTAAACTGAGGGCAATTCCAACATTCGTTACATAGCCTTGACACAACAACGTCAATAAATTCATAAAAGGAGCGTACTATGACATCACTCGCACAGAACGCCTATCAGCGTTGGTTGAATCATCCTGCACTGGATGAGGCGACAAGGGAAGAGCTTACAGTTATCCAAGGGGATCGGGTAGAGATTGAAGATCGTTTTTACCAAGATCTTCAATTTGGTACAGCAGGGCTTAGAGGCATTATGGGCGCCGGAACAAACCGTATGAATCGCTATACGGTTGCGCGCGCAGCTGAAGGATTCGCAAAGTCTCTGATTAAGCAGGATAAGGAAGGCGCCGCGCGCGGTATCGCGATATCTTACGATCCGCGCAATCGCTCACGCGAATTCGCGGAACTTGTCGCATGTATTTTCGTTAATAACGGGATCGCGGTTCATTTTTCCGATATGTTGCGTCCTGTTCCAATGTTGTCTTTCGCCGTGCGGCACTTTAACTGTATTGGCGGGGTGATGATAACGGCAA
>JAAZKK010000033.1 GCA_012799825.1 Clostridiaceae bacterium
AGGATGACTGAGGAAGGCGGGGGATAACGAGGCAGGGCGGGAGGAGAGGCGGCGGGGCAAGGCAGAGAATGACGGGCTAATGTGGCGGAATGACGGAGTAAAGCGGCTGATTTCCAGTTATTTAAAAATAATTGAAAAATTGACCTTCGGGGGTGAAGAGAGGAAATTGTAGAGGGGTGGAAAGGCGGATGGAATCCGAGTTGGTTGGTCGTCACGAGTGGAGAGAGAAAAATTATGCGATAAAAGATTTAGTCAAACTGCTCTGACTATTTGTCGTAAGTGGAGAGGACGTTGATACTACAGACAATTTGAGCTTCCTTTTCTTGTCAAAGCATGTGGGATTGGGGCTGTACGGTGAACGATTGGGATCAGCGCAACTGCCTCTTTTTCGTTAAGATAGGCGGATTGGAGGCTCGAGTGCTTGAAATCGCCTGAGCAGGTGTCTTTTTATCAATGGAGGGGCGCAAATGAGGCTATACGACAGGTGATTTAGTTTGATAAGAGCAACTCTTTTGTTCTAAGAAAATTTGGGAATTCTATCCTATAAAACCGCGTAAGTTAAGCTTAAAATGTGTGCCGTCTTCAAAATAGTCGTTCCTAAAATTTGTTATATGATAATTTGTTTATAAGCAGTACAAGAAGTTTATCGAAAAAATGAACCTCCGAGGATTTCATCGAACAGCGGTAACAGCTGATTGTCGACTGCAATGAGATTTGCCATGTTTTTTGAATCATGCAGGTAGTAAAGTTCACTCCTGGTAAAGAGGAGATATTCGAAGAGGCTGTTTTACCTTGACGTTTGAATCATGCAGGTAAAGGACACTCCTGTACGTTGCGGTCAATTGCATCTCTCTGTCAGATTAACTTTGCTCTTCAGTTCTACAGCAACTATTATCAAAATGATTAAATTAATCGGGCTTGTAAAACCAAGTCATATCTTTCGATAAACAATGCTCGTTCCCAATTATTTCTTTCCTAAAAACCGTGATATATGGTACACTGTTTTTAGCGTCTTGTTTTCATTTACAAATCGCTTATTGCATGCACGAGCATTTGTATGAAAATGGTTATTAGCCAGAAGATTGCCGAATATATTCTCCCAAGCGCCTGTTGCGAGAAGACGCCGCAACAGGCGCAAAAGTATATGGCTTGGAATGGTCGCATTGGTTTTTGCAAAAAGGACGTTTCTTACTGAAGTCTAGATGATTAATCTTGATGATTGCTGTATGGGTGTGTTCGAAGAGATAGCATGATGTATAACGAAAATGAGGATAATATACACGTCGGAAGCGCTGTAAAAACAGTAAGCGGAAATATGACTCCCGCCAAAAAATGCGCTTCAGACGGCGGGTATCGGACGTTCGACGCGATGAGTGAATCGACTTGGAATTTGCGCATGTATGACGACATTGTGCAAACACTTCTCATGCGGTGCGCGGCGCTGGCCGGCAAGAAAGCGCTCGATCTTTCTCTATCAAGTGTCTTAGATGTGGGGTGCGGACCGGGCGGAATGAGCATTGCTCTCATCAAGCAGACTCCCATATTTGAGATCTGTTTGCTCGATCTTCGTGAAGAGGCGTTAAAAAAGGCATCACAGCGCATCAAGGATATCACGCCCGAAACAAATATCACGATTCATAACGCCGATGTACATGACATTCCGATAGAAGACAATGTGTTCGATTTAGTCATCAGTCGAGGCTCACAACGTTTTTGGAAAGACCAGATACGCGCATTTGAGGAAATTCGTCGTGTCATGAAGCCGCATGCCATCGCCTACGTCGGCGGCGGACGAGGAAGTCAGATTTTCCAGAAAAAACGTGCCGATGGAGACGATTCGTGGGAACCGAGGCATTTCGCCTGCGACAGTCACGACCGGCGCCGCCTTCCCTCCTTTAAGTTGCCTGACAGAGCGTATCGTCAGCTGTTCGAGACATGGGGTGACCGATATGTGATTTATTCGCAGAAAGGCGATGGTCACTGGTACTGTTGGCAAAAAAACGATTAATAGAGAAAATGACGGCCTTAACGTATTTGAAAAATAAAAAGGAATAATTGTCCAGCATGTCTTGGAAACACTGGAAAAAGATTGGAAAAAATAAAGAGGAAAAGACGCCTGACACAAAACTAGTGCCGTGAAGAGAAAAAACAGATTGTGTATTGAAATAATTAAAGGCATTTTTCCACATGATTTCGATAAGCAGTGACGATGGAAACTAAAAATATCCTTTCTCTTGTTGGCAGCAGATTGATATAAGCAACAGACATGGTTGTAAAGGATTTTTTCCTCATACGTTCTGCAAGGGACAAGCATGGAGATTAAAGCGAAAATTTTTCCTCATACACCCCGCAAGGAACAAATATAGAAATTTAAGCGATATTTTTCCTCTTGTTTGCGGTGAGAGGCAATTAGCAGATGTAGGAACAAAAGGAAGTTTTTTCTATTGATAGTGGCAGATTAATGAGCAACAGAAATGGTCGCTAAAGGGAGATTTTCTTTTGTGAGTACTGGAGGAATGGCGAAGCGTGGGTGAGCGCACGTGGGTGAACACATGAATGAGGAGACAAGGAAAATGAACGGCAGACAAGATCTGTCGGGGCGTTCGCCGATCATGGGCGGAAGTAGGCTCAAACCTCCTATGACCGCCCAACAACGCCGTCACCGTTTTTTTCAAAAGTGGTGGCCGTTGCTCTTTCTGCTTCCTGTCACTTTGTTTTTCATCTCGTTCGTAATAGGGCGCTATCCCTTGAATCTGAAAGATTTTCTGGAGACTTTTTACTGGCACTTTCAAGATCCTTCACGCATCTCAGACCCGAACATGGAGATTGTTATCTTCAATGTACGCCTTCCCCGGGTTCTGGTTGTATTGATGGTTGGCGCCGGCATCAGCATGGCGGGGGCTGCTTATCAAGGCATGTTCCGAAATCCTCTCGTTTCGCCGGATATTCTCGGCGTTTCTGCGGGAGCAAGCTTTGGTGCCGCGCTGGCCATCATCCATTCAAGCACGATCGCGACAACACAGGTCAGCGCTCTCATCTTCGCCTTGCTTGCTGTTATCTTGTCCATACAGTTTGAGCGCTTCATATCGACAGATCCCATTTTGGCGTTGGTTCTAGGAGGCATGCTTATTCGCGGATTGTTCAATGCCGGCCTTTCTATCGTCAAATACCTCTCAGACCCTGACGCGCAATTGCCCGCTATCACTTTCTGGCTCATGGGCTCTTTCAGTGACGTTTTTCCAAGACATGTGCTTCAAGTCTTGATTCCGTTCATTCCGTCTTGTTTTCTACTTTTCATAAACCGAAACAAACTCAACGTCATGTCCTTTAGCGAAGAAGAAGCCCGCGCCATCGGCGTTAAAACAAAACGCGTTCGAAGGGAAGTTATTCTTGCCTGCACTATCATCACGGCCTCCAGTATCGCAATCTGCGGTCAAATCGGCTGGGTCGGTCTAGTGATCCCCCACGTCACTCGTTCGCTTGTAGGCCCCAACTATCGATTGTTACTGCCTGTTTCCGGAATCCTTGGCAGCGCGTACCTCCTCATATGCGACACGATTTGCCGCAACGCCTTTTCGGTTGAACTGCCCATCGGCATTTTGACGTCTCTAATCGGCATTCCTTTTTTCATCATCATTTTCAAACAGAGAGCAGGCCGCACATGAATACCGCGGACTACCGGATTCTTCGACCGCCGCTGATTTCCAAGGAGCCGTTGAGCGTTTCAGGACTGACGACTGGCTACGAAAAGGGACCTGACATCATTCATGAAGTCTCTTTTGATCTTGAACCCGGCCGCTTTGCTTGCATTCTCGGAGAAAACGGGTGCGGCAAAACGACACTATTAAAGGCAATTCTCGCGTTGCTTCCCGCGCGTCATGGAAGCGTCACGATCGGAAAGACGAATTTGCTTACGTTGAATGAGGCACAGCGCGCAAGACGTCTCGCCTACATTCCACAAGCCCACAGGACGCCTTTTCCCTTTACAGTCGGCGATGTCATCCGGATGGGAAGAACAGCTTACTTGCGACGTTTTTCAAGGGAGACGGAAGAGGACCGTGCCATCGCGGACGCCTGCATGCGACAAATGCAGATTGAGCATTTGGCCGACTGGCCCTACACGAAGCTCTCAGGCGGACAGCAGCAACTTGTGCTGATCGCGCGTGCACTCGCGCAACAGGCAGCATTTCTTATTATGGACGAGCCGACGAGCCATCTCGATTACGGCAATCAGTATCGTGTCTTGGAGAAGGTAAACGAGCTTCGACAATACGGGATCGGGGTCCTCATGGTTACTCATGATCCTGCGCACTGTTTTTTTGCGTCTGATCGCGCCATGTTGATGGTCGATGGAAAAATCGTCGCAACCGCCGCACCTGAGGAGGTCATCACAAGCCAGAGCATGAGCGAATTGTATCGTTTCCCGATTGCTGTAAAACGCTTTCAGCTCGAGTGCCGAGCGCATCGCTACGCCTGCGTTCCGGGTGCACTGGATTCGAACATCTACCGGCAAGGCCAACACGAGGACGTCAACAACGTTTCGAGCGCATCAGATTCACGCTTGACAGGGGTCACAAGCATGCCGGAAACGGCGACTTGTTCGGTTGCGTTGGGTGTAAGCACCGGAAATCGAATCATGAGGGCAAATACAGGAGATGATACGCACGCATTGGGTTTAAGCATCGAGAATCGAATCACAAGGGCGAGTACAGGAAGTGCTTCGGGTTTGGAATCGAAGATGCTCCGAAACACAACCGCGTCGCAGACAAGACATCAGAAAGAGGTACTCGCCGCGAGCCGTGAGGAGATTTGAGTCCATTTCTGATGTAGCTGTAGCTAAGCGAGGAGTAAGTAAAGAGCAGCACAGAGATTTGAGCTTTTTTCGATGTAGCTGCGGCTAAACAAAGAGGCTCTCGCGGGCAACACTGCTGTCGTCATTGCAACCGAATTACGACCGAATAAACGAAGAGGCGCTCGCGAGCAACACGGAAATTCGTTTAGTACCGACACATTTACATAAAAAAGACGGCGCACCAGCGTCGTGAAATAAACATATAAAGTCGACAAGACAAATAGAAAGGAATGACTTATGAAGGAAATTCAAAGACAGACGAGGTCGATTCTCGCTATCATAATGGCTGTCCTGATTCTTGCGTTGGCAGGATGTGCACCGTCTAATCCGCCTGCAGATACATCCGCCTCAAAACCGCCTGAACCGGCTGTAAGCGCCTCAACACCCGCTTCTCAACCGGAGGGAACGAAGGAGAGCGCGTCTGCAACCGATCCGCCATCTCTCGAGGACACGATTGTCATCGAGGACATGGGCGGACGCGAAATAACAGTCCCGACCCCTGAAAATTTCAAGAAAGTCTATTTCCCCAGCCCGTTAGCTCAAGTGATGATTTACACCATCAATCCCGATCTGCTGGCCGGCGTCGTCTCGGAGCCAAATCCGAATCAGTTAAAGTACTTGCCTCGCTTAGAGGGTCTTAAAGTCTTCGGCAACGCCGACGGGGGACAGGCGGTCAATACCGAAGAAGTGCTCGCCTCCGGTGCCCAAGCTTTTATCTTCATGGGACCCATGGAAATCACCGACAACGTCCGTGAAAAATGCGATGAACTTCAGACGCAGCTGGGCATTCCCGTCATTCTTGTCAACGGACGTTTCCCTGAACGCGCTTCCGCCTATCGTTTTCTTGGAAAGGTCTTCGGCGAAGAAGAACGTTGCGAAAAATTGGCCGTTTATTGCGAACAGACGCTAAATGATGTCAATGAAAAAGTCAGCGCCATCCTCGAAGAGGATCGCGTCACCTTATACTATGCAGAAAAACCGAACGGCCTTGCGACGGAACCGGAGACCTCCTCTCATTTCGCCGTCTTTAAATATGCCGGAGCGGTCAATGTTGCCGATGTTGAAGATGTACAAGGGAGCGGGATGACACCGGTCAATCTGGAACAAATCATACAATGGGACCCTGAAGTTATCTTTATGGGTGGCGGAAAAAACAGTCCCTACGAAGAAATCACAACGAATCCCAACTGGGCCAACATAAAAGCCGTCAAGGAAGGTCGCGTCTACGAAGCTCCCGGTATTCCTTACAGCTGGATCGACAGGCCGCCCTCTTCACAACAGTATCTGGGTGTTCGCTTCGTCGCCAACATCCTATATCCAGATGTATTTCAGTACGATATGGCTCAAGAGGTCAAAGATTTCTTCGAGCTCTTTTACGACATTGAACTCTCGGAAGAAGATGTCGATTTTCTCCTGAAGTCGGCCAGAGGACACGATTAGGGTGAATCTTCGCTGATGTCATACAGAACGATATACTTTATGTGATCTTGAATGCTGAATGCTCCTCGGACGAAGGGCGACCTTCTTTCAAGGTCGGCACGAGGATAAGACGTGAGGAGACAGCGCGAGGAAACAATAACCATGAATAGGCGTCAGTCTATTCAACAAAACTAAATCTCAAGGAGTGTGCCGACGCCCTCAACTGCACGATTCTATTATCTCACGTGGATTATGGGATGAACAGAAAAATGCTGCTAAGGCACCACGACCCTAGCGGACATTAATATACAAGGAGTTGCCACAAAATGAGCAATCCATGGGCATTATATGACACGTTGATCGAGGGTGTTGACCCCGATTGGAAAGTCAGTCACTTTTCACTAGGCGCGAGCTGGTGCGAAGTCTGCTCCGGGCCGTATACCGGCGTTGCCATGACCTTGCGCGAACGCGGTCCAGGCCTGCAGTTCCCGGCTCCTGAGGACGGCATGTCGCTTCAAGACATGGCCGCCATGGCAAAATCATGGAATTTCCGCGAGGCTTCACTTGGTGTGGCCGCGCTGAACTGCTACTACAACACCGTGGAGAGAATCAACGATCTCGGAGGTTTCGGCGATCTTAAGCTTCGCTCGGGAAAGACAGATGACATCGCGCGCACAAGATTAAACGCCTTCATCGCTTTTCAGGACGAGGTTGCGGGCAAGAAAGTCGCCGTTATCGGGCATTTTCCCCATATAGAAAGGCAGATTGGAGCCGTCAGCGAACTCATCATTTTGGAGCGCAATCCTCAAAGGGGCGATTATCCCGACTCGTCGTGCGAATATCTGATTCCTGAACAGGATTACGTTTTCATGACGGGGACGACTCTGACAAACAAGACATTGCCGCGTCTTTTGGAACTTGCGGGCGACCATGTCAAAGTTTGTGTCGTCGGGCCAAGTACGTGTATGTCGCCGGAATTATTTAAATACGGCGCAGACAATCTCTCCGGATTTTGTGTCACTGACCAACAAGGCGCCGATCTTGCTATCCGGCGCGCCGAAGTGTTTTCCCTTTTTCAATCCGGCTATATGGCTAGCGTAGGCAGCCGCTGAAGAAAAGAAGTCAAGCATGAAAGAGAACGTATCAACAGATGAAGCGTTAGAACTTTTTTTCGAAAACTGGCCGGACAAAATGCCGGAAGAAATCATCCCGATCGCGGAGGGCAGGGGTCGCGTGCTCGCAAAGCCGACGTTTGCCCTCTCAAACATTCCCCTTGTTCGCGCGTCTGCGATGGACGGCATTTGCGTGAAGAGTGCCCTTTTCGAAGAGGGAAAACCTATTGACCCCGAGCGTTGGGTAATTGAACGAGACTACAATTTTGCAGATACTGGGGATGATTTTCCTGATGCCTTTGACTCGGTGATTCCTGTCGAGAATGTGACAGTCAACGACCACAGTACGGGTGTCCGGTTTTCAGAAGACATGGTCTTTCAGAAAGGCATGCATGTCCTGCCAAAAGGCCACTTCATTCGAAAAGGACAACTGATTAAAGACGCGCCCGGGGTACTTAGCGCGTCGGACGTCTCTGCCATCGCCATGGGCAACCATGGAACTCTTGCAGTGTATCGGAAACCAAAAGTCGCTTTTATTCCGACAGGATCGGAGCTGATCGATCCGGGCGAACCCTTGGGGAGAGGGATGAACGTTAACAGCAATCTCCTGTTAGCTCAAGGTATGCTTTCGTCATTCGGTGCGGAAATGAAGGGCTTCCCCATCGTGCACGATGAGCGCGCGCTGTTAAAAAAGACGATCGACGATGCTATGCTCACATGCGATCTCGTCCTCGTGAACGGCGGTTCTTCGAAAGGCTCAGAAGACTTAGCGCTCGATATTTTGGCAAAAGCAGGCGATATTCTTTTCCACTGGGTGCAGTGTGGTCCGGGAAGACCGACAGCGCTGGCACGTGTAAAGAACAAACCGATTATTGTCGTTCCCGGTCCTCCTTTCGGCTGTCTCAACGTGTTGGACTGGTTCATTCGTCCCATCATCTCGTACTGGCTGCACTTGCCAACGACGCATCGGCCGATCGTCAAGGCGATCCTCACAGAAGACGTCCGCGGAACCCGTTCCGTCGGATTTCTTATGGGTGTCGAACTGACCCGAGGCGACGAAGGTCAACTCCTGGCAAGATTGGTCAATTTCAAGAAACACGGTACAGCTCGCTGTCTCACGGCGGAGGGAGTTTTCCGCCTTCAGCCTGACACACCAAATCTTTGTGCAGGCGATATGATTGATGTGACACTCCTGCGAGAGTATTTGTGAAGCGGTGTGCGATTATCGTGCGGCATTCTGCAAACGTCGTAATCGCCTGAATCTGTTGTCATCAGTATTTTCGTCAGACAAATGCGAGTAAACGTGTGCCTGTGAATCGGAGACCGATACAGCAACACTGTTGGAGGTTTCGGTGCCGTACAAAAGCTTTTGAAAAACGTCGAATAAAAACCTGTGAAGTCGCCTTTTCTGAGACATTTAGATGTCGCACTCCTTTTCAGACGAAAAACTGATAGACTGGCAATAAATAGGCTGGCATTTACGAGAGATAAATTTTCTTTGTACGTTGTTGCCATACGCTCAGCGCGACATAATTTCGCTGTCAAGCTTTATTGCAAAGTTTACGATGCAAGCAGTACGAAAATATCGCGCCCCGTAGAATGACTAGATTGAACAATATTGCGGGTTTCTTTGCAAAAGGCAATGTCGTGTCTGGGGGAAGGATGCAACAAGCTAGAAATGACGAATGGTGATTCGATAAGTCTATATCGTGCCTGGGAGAAGGACGGTTATCGCGGTCATGACGACTGGGAGGTCGATAAATCCATATCGTGCCCGAGAGAAGGACGGTATACTTGAGCTTGGATGGTCGGATTTGCATTTGACAATTTGAATTTACGCTCTGGAGAGATACGACATGGTTGAGCGTCTGGAACATATCATCGAGAAAGAAGCCGATCGAGTGGAGTGGGAACAGCTGCTCCAACGGTCCGGCATTCGTCAAGAACCTCCCTATGACGCGATCTACGGCATTTACGGCGACGGTCGATTGATCGCGACCGGTGCACGAGAAGGGAGCCGCCTGAAGTGCATTGCCATCGACAATGCCTATCAAGGCGGCACACTTTTCAACGTCCTCTTATCCCGGATGATCCGCGACACCTCCGAGGCAAGCATTGAAAGGCTTTTTGTCTACACAAAACCTGCCGCCGCGATCGCTTTTGAGAGTTTAGGATTCCGTCGGATCGTTGACGTGCCCGGCGTCGCATCCTTCCTCGAACGCGGAACACCCAATTTCGACAATATTCTTCAGAAGTGGCTCGACGAAACAGACGCCTTCTTAAATCAGCAAAGCAATTGCAACGGCAGCGTTCTAAATTCTCAGGATATTCAGCGCGACGTGGCCCTTCCTTTTTCCTTGTCTGTGCATAAATCTTACAACACTGCAAGATATAAAGATCCCGAAGACAACACGGTTGAATCCATCCTCATGAACGCCAACCCGTTTACGCTTGGACATCGCGCACTCGTAGAAAATGCACTGACACGTGCGCCGATCGTCCATCTCTTTGTCTTAAGCGAAGATGTCTCCCTCTTTCCGGCACATATCCGTCTGCGTTTAGTCCGAGAAGGAACGAGTGATCTTCCCGGCGTCATTATTCACACGACTGATGCCTATATGATCTCCCGCGCGTCCTTTCCATCGTATTTTTTGAAAAAGAAAACCGACGCGACATCTGTACAAGCAGAGCTCGACGCAACGCTTTTCCGCGACAAGATCGCCCCGGCGCTCAGCATCACAAACCGCACCGTCGGCGAAGAACCGATAGATCCGGTGACTGCGCTTTACAACGAGACGCTTATGAGCACTCTGGGAAAAAAGATTAACCTGACGATTGTTCCGCGTGCCAAAACACGCAAGGACACAATCATCTCAGCCTCTCGCGTTCGAGAGCTTTTTCTTGAAGGTGATCTGGCGGGGCTTCGTCCGTATGTGCCAGAAACGACGTACCGATTTCTCGTATCTTGTGAAGGACAGGCTATACTCAAAAGACACCTTTAACCATTCGAGCATCAAACAAATAATGTCATCACATTAAAACAAAAAACGATGCGTCGCTTGTTACATCAGCGCGACGCATCGTTTTTAATTTCGCCTACAAGACAAGTGCCGATTAGATGATATTCAAAGTCATCTCGGCGACGAAAAAGGACAGGCGCTAATTAGTTAATGCACAAAGTCACTTCTTCGTCGAAGAAAAACAGATAGCTATTAGTCGATACGCAAAGTTGCCTCTTCGTCGAAAAAACAGATAGCTATTAGTTGAAATGCAACGTCTTCTCAGCATCGAGTCAATATAAACACCGATCAGTTAATGCGCAACGTCGTTTCTTCGTCGAAGAAGTGCAAGCCTTCGAGGTCGAAATGGAAGTGGTGTGTCTCGTCGATGGCGTACTCATAATACCCCGGCTCTGAAATCACGCATTCCTCTCCATTGCTGAATTTGCAGTACAGCAACTGCTCTTTGCCGAGCATCTCAATGACGTCAACGACTACGGTAATGCCGTTTTTCTCTTGTTCTCCTGCGATAAAGCGTTCGGAACGGATACCTAGCGCAACGCGTTTGCCTTCATAGGGGCGCAGGAGATCCGCGTCTTCTTTTCTCGGCTCGACGGTAAAGATGCCGCCGTCGGCATGGAAGATCCCGTTTTTCATTTCGCCGTGAAAAACGTTCATCGTCGGTGAGCCGATAAAGCCCGCGACGAAGAGATTTGCCGGCTTCTCGTAAAATGTCGACGGCGCGCCGACCTGCTGGACGATGCCGTCGTTCAACAGGACGATTTTTGTCGCCATCGTCATTGCTTCCGTCTGATCGTGCGTGACGTAAATTGATGTCGTATCAAGCGACTTATGAAGACGTACAAGCTCCACGCGCATGTGCTCCCTGAGTTTCGCGTCCAAGTTGGACAACGGCTCATCCATCAGGAAGACGGCTGGCTTACGCACCATCGCACGACCGAGTGCAACGCGCTGGCGCTGGCCTCCCGAGATTTCCGACGGTTTCGAATAGAGGTACTCTTTAATCTGGAGCACCTCCGCCGCCTCCATGACGCGCTCGTGAATAACATGTTTGCGCTCTTTTCGCATTTTTAAAGAAAACGCCATGTTGTCGTACACGGTCATGTGCGGATAGAGCGCGTAGGATTGGAACACCATCGCGATGTCGCGGTCTTTCGGTTCCACCTTGTTCATGCGCTTGCCGTCAAAAAGCAGGTCGCCTTCCGTAATCGAGTTCAGGCCGGCGATCATCCTGAGCAGCGTGCTCTTGCCGCATCCTGAAGGGCCGAGGATAACGCAGAAATCACGGCTTGCGATGTCGAGATCGATGTTTCGGATCGTAAAATTCTCCCGACCTTCGTATTTCTTTCCAATATTGACGAGTTGAACTCTCATGGTATCCTCCTCAACCTTTCACAGCGCCGCTTGATAGTCCGGAGACTAACTGATTTTGCAACGCGATAAAGAGCACGATAATGGGCAGCGCGGTCAGCAGTCCTCCTGCTGCAAACACGGGCTGGTGCATATTGTATTGATCAGTGATTAACGTATAAAGACCGGTGGCCAACGTATAACTTTTTGGGTCGCTTAGCAGAATGCTCGGCATCAGGTAGTCAAGGAACGGCCCGATGAAGGACCAGAGCGCAATGATGGCAAGCATGGGGCGAACGATCGGCATGATGATCAGACGGTAAACTTGGAAGTTGCCGCACCCGTCAATCCGTGCCGCGTCGTCCAATTCAGGCGAAATCGAGTCGATGTAACCTTTGAGAATAAAGGTATTCGACGCGATGCCGCCGCCGGCGTATATCAACACGAGAAACATTTGACGCGAGAACCACGGCATAATCGCCGAAAGAATCGAGTGCAACGTGTAAAAAGCCGTAATCCCCGCAAACGTCGGAATAATCTGAATCAGCATGATCGCCATCAGCGACGCTTTTCTGCCTTTAAACCGGTAACGCGAGTAAGCGTATCCGGTAAACGAGACGACGAACAAGGTCAGCAACGCCGTCGCAACGGCAATGACAATCGTATTTATAACCCAGTTAAAGAAATACGTTTCCTCAAACAAGTAACGGAAGTGTTTGAATGAGAACGAGTAGGAACCGCCTATAATGATGTACGCTTCCTGATTGCCGTTGAAACTCGTGATGAGGATTTGCGCCAGCGGCCAGAGCACTATAAATACATAGAGCAGGAGCAATACATAGCTGATCGCAAGCAAGACCACCTTGATCGGCGTGAGCGGCGGTCGATCCGAAAGATAGAGCCTTTCTGATTTTATCTTTTTCATAGCTTCTCCTCCCGGAACGATTTCGTTCGTCTAAATCCCATCCACGTGATGAAGATGAGCAAGAGCGATACAATCATCGTGATGGCGGATCCGATACCCTGATACTGCTTCTGTATCGTCAGCTTGTAGATGTAAGAAATCAGAAGGTCAGATGAGCCGGCAAGGTTGCCGTATTTACTTGGCTCAAACGGACCGCCGCCATTGAAAAGGTAGATAATCGAAAAATTGTTGAAGTTAAACGTGTATTGACCGATCATCAGGGGCGCCGTCTGGAAAAGCAGGATCGGTATCGTAATGTAACGCGTCTGCTGAAAGCCTTGCGCGCCGTCGATTCTGGCCGCTTCATAGAGATCATTCGGTATACCTTGCAGAATCCCGGTGCAAAGAAGGAAAACATATGAACTCCCGAGCCATCCTTGCAACAGAATCAGCACGATCCGCGTTCCCCAGGTCGTGTACTTGATGTTCAACATCTCCGACGGATCCGTGTTGCCCAACAATTGATTCAGAACCGTCGTCAGCGGCCCGGACGGGGAAAACATGATCGAGAAAAACATGATGGTGATAAACGCGGGCACCGCCCAAGGCAGGAGATAGACCGTACGGAAGAATTTCTTGCCGCGAATGCGATCCTGATTCACCAAAAGCGCCAGTACAAAACCGATAAAAATAGCAAGCGTCGTGGCAGCAAGCGTCCAAATGACAGTCCAGCCCATGATGCGCCAGAACGGACCTCCGGCCATGCCTTGTCCGAGGAAAATGGCCTTATAGTTTTCCAGACCGGTCCACGAAAACTTGGACTGGTGCGTCGGGTCGTAGTTCGTAAACGAAATCAGACACGTGACTGCGATGGGCAACAAGACAATAAAAATCGTGAGGATAGCGGCCGGTGCAGACACAATGTACGGAAAACCTTTGCCTCTCATCACCATCCGCGTTTCAAACCAGTTGTGTTTCCTGATGCCGGCAATCATACGCTTTTCGGTCGATCGCACATCGCGATAGGACATATAAATGATAAGAAAAGCAAGCACAAGGAAGATGACTGCAATGACCCCCTCAATCATGAAAATGATGGAACGATCGAGCCGCTTGCCGTCCTTGGCTAACGAGATCAGCCCCGCGATCCCTTTGCCTCGATAATTCCCGACGCCGAGCGAGTAAGGAATCGCCGCAAGGTAAATGAAAAGCGTTCCTAAGAAGAAGAAAAAAGCTTTCTGTCTCTGACCGATTAGAAACTGCCCGAGCCCGGGAATCGGAAACGTCAGCATAGAAAGCCAAGGATAACGCTTTTTTACTTCGATGGGGGTCTTGCGACGGATGTCGGAAATATCCGAATGAATGACACGCCACCTGCTGTCGATATCAACTTTCAGCCGATGTTTTATGTGGCGCACACGATCACGTCGTTTCGGAAGAGGCAGTAGACGCTTTTTGGTCAGGATATCTTCTTCTGCAGAACGCTCCGCTCTCTTTTGTTCATTTTGGAGCGCTTTGGAAGAAATCAGTCCCTGTCGATGCTTTTGGCGTATCTTCTCTTTTTCTTCCGCGCAGGATACTTTGCGTTGCCGACGATATTCATTGAATTCGTTTAGCGCTGCCGCCTGCTCCTCTTTCCCAACGCTCGAAAGATCTGCCTTCGCTTCCTCCAGTTCGTCCAAAAGCTCACGTCGCAGCGCGATTACGATCGGAAGTTCTCTTGCGAGAATGCGATTTTCCTGATAGGCAAGCTCAAAGTCATATGACATGTCGACCAGGGGCTCATAAAAATCGAGACGCGCTTCACTTTCGTGAAGCCAACACGTCCATTTGCGAAGACGAGGATCGCGATCTTTTATGGACGAAAGACATGCTTCTCGCCGCTTCTCCGCCTCCCCTAAAAAGGATTTCTCCTCTTCGCGCGCCTTACGAAGCGCCTGTTCATAGGGATGATCGTCAACCGGTTGCGTACGAAGCTTCTGCTCAATCGCACACTTCTCCTCCCCGTCGGATTGAAGGAGTTTTACCTCAAGCTCTCCGCGTTCTTTAAGGCGAAGATGCTTGCGCGGGTGCTCGTTGCCGATGTCATCCCGCACCGTCGTTCCATAGCTCATACATCTCCCTTTCCTGTTTCGTCCGCATTTTATTCATTCGTTCGCGGATGACAGCTTTGCAACCTCTACTTTGTATGTGGCCGTTCTTGCTTTACCCACTTACCGATGATAAGTCAGTCATACCTCTTGTCACATGTTGTTAAGGTTCAAACGCTCTCATCTCTGCCAAATATCGCGATCGCGCCATCCGATGTTATCCGAATTCCGCGATCCCGAGATTTTGCAGCGTCTTCTCAACCCATGAGTTGCTCATCTGCACCCGACTCTTGTTATGTTTTCTATCTGTTGCCGTTGGTATATTCTCGCGCCCCTTTATGACGACGAGTCTTTTTCCAGCCGGTGAATGCTGATCACCACAAGGAAAAGAGCCCCCCAGAACAGCAGCGACACATACCAGAAAACAGATTGCGTCCGCATCGTCAACACTTTCCGAACAATCGCGAGTAAAATGATCGCTCCCCATACAAGCCGGTACGTTCTCGGCGTGCCGAGCCGGGCAATGGAAAAATAGGTATATATCGCTAAACCTGCGGGAATGAGAATGTCAACGAGATAGCTTATGAGAAGCATGGCGGAATATTCCGCTGCAGTGCCCTCCGGATTCAGCATCTTCCAGACGTGAAATCCCTCCGCATTCGCGAATCTAAGCACTTCCAAAGTAGCAACAATAACAATGAACGCACACAGCGACACCAGCACGGTGAGCTGGCGGCCATGGCGTTCAATCCGTTTTTTCCTAAGATGGAGTTGTTCCTCTGCTGTGTGCACGGTGTTCAATTCGCTTCTGCGCTAAATGCGGACGGGGCATGCGTGATAAATTGTATTTTTATACGATGCCCCGTCATTATGAGTTGATGTTTCCCTGATTACTTCAGGTTGGCCATCATGTTGTCAAACGATGCCTTGATTTCTGCGTAAGCGGCAGCCGCATCAGCCGGTTTAACAGCATTCCAAGATAGGATTGCGTTCTTATATGTATCCCATACGTTGCCGTACTGCTCGAACAGCGGACGTCCCGGTGAATCGGCGTAAGATTCGAGAACGGCCTTAATCAGGCTCTTCTCAACTTCGTCAAGGTCCGACGCTGCGTACA